>CAZKAL010000001.1:0-31701 GCA_964550995.1 uncultured Candidatus Saccharibacteria bacterium
GAGGCCATAACTAACGCAGTAATAGGGTTAGTCTTATCTTTCCTGTTCACCTGGATAGGTCTTGCGCTTTTGTTTGATGTGAACTTTACAGCTCAGCAATCAGTTTTAGTTACAGGCTGTTACTTTGTCATTAGCACTGGGCGCAGTTATGTCTTGAGAAGGATGTTCAATGGATAACCCTATTATCATAGGAGACTGCACTCTTTATTTAGGAGACTGCCTTGAGATTATGCCAACACTAAGCAACGCAGACGCAGTGGTGACTGACCCTCCTTATGGTTTGGGAACGTGGAACAATCGCGGCTCTAATAATAATAGTCCATTTGATTCAAACGAAACACAGGCTTGGGATAACCCAATAAGTCAAAACCATATAGACACAATGATAGGCGTGAGCAGTCACCAAATTTTGTGGGGGTATAATTATTATTCTGATTTGTTACCTCGATCAAAACAAATTTATGTATGGAATAAGGGAGTTAGAAACATGCACTTTAATGACTGCGAACTGGCCTGGTGTTCAGGCTGGCGTGAAGCGTCGCGGATCTTTGACTTGTCTCCTAATGGTTTAAAGAAAGACCACCCCACTCAAAAGCCTCTTCCTCTTATGCAATGGTGTATTACGCGCTTACCAAAAGATGTTGATACTATTCTTGATCCGTTTATGGGCAGTGGTACAACAGGAGTAGCTTGCGTTAAATTAGGACGTAAATTTACAGGGATAGAGATAGAACAAAAGTATTTTGATATAGCCTGTCAACGAATTGAAGAGGCAGCTAGTCAACCAGATTTATTTATAAAAGAACCAGAACTTAAACAACAACAATTACTCTAGGAGAAGAACATGACCATACTACAAAAGAAATTTTATGTTGATGAGGGCGTATGTGATCAGCTCAGTGCCTTTGCCAAAACAACTCGATTATCTCAATCATGGATAGTAGAAAATATCTTAACACAGTTCTTTAAGACTAACCCGAAGGATTTTAATATTATACTCGGAGATCCTGACGCACTTTATAAAGACCAGGTAAAAAAAATAAAAAGCAGAACCAGATCTCCAGCAAAGAAGAGTAAGGCCCATGCTAAATGAGACATTCTATGAACCAAAAATCGCACGAGTCGAAGAGCTACTCACGACCCTCACCCCCGCGAGTTGGGCGCATGAATACTGGAGTCATACCCGCCAAAAATTGTTAAGCAATCAACAGCGTTGTATTCAAAACAACGGGGCCATCAATTTACCTGTTCCTAATAAACGTATAGAAAGCACATCCGATGAATAATGAAAAAGAAACATTTAGCCCTGCATGTCCTTGGCACATTAAATCTGGCACGTATTACATGCGGCCTATCATTGGTAAAGATAAAATATGGGTGGGCTCTACCCAAACTAATGAAGGCCACGAATACAACGCCGATATACTAGAGCCTATCTTTAGAGAGCTGGCTGGCGGGTCAGCTCAATGAAGGGTTTTTATTTTCAGGAAGTTTGTTTATCCACACTTTTAACAGAGATTGCCAGTTTATATTTCTTGATGGAAACCGTTTTTCACAATAGGCTAAAAACTGAACTTTATCCTCAACGCTCTCGTAGCATTGGAATTGTTTTAGAAGATCCGACGTAGAAATCTGGTCAGTGTTCATATCATAACTCATAACTGTTATAGGATCATAAGCATGGAACTCAGGAAATATCAACAAGAAGCTGCAGCCAAGGCTATTCAATCTGTATACAATCAAGAAAACGTAGCTCTCCAATTAGCTACAGGCACTGGTAAGTCTTTAATTATTGCTGAAGTTGTAAGGCACTTTTCTCAACTGAAAAGGCGTGTTTGGGTGCTTTCTCATATTCAGCAAATCATCCAACAAAACGCCAACACCTTTAAACAATATGCTAATACTGACTACGGTATTATCTGCGCTGGTATGAGTCGTAAGGATCTGTTTCATTGTGCGACGTTTGCTACAATTCAATCTATTTCTAATTGTCTCATAGAGCCACCAGACCTTATAATAATAGATGAAGCTCACCGTGTCCCTCACAATAATGAGGGCAAAACTCTCTACCAATCTTTATTTGAACGCTTCCCCAATGCTTTACGGATGGCTTTTACTGCCACACCTTGGCGCATGGATAACGGAAGAATTTATGGCGAAGATAGTGATGATTTTTTCTTTAATAAACTTATTTATAAATACAGTGTCCTCGATGCCGTACGGGATGGTTTTTTATCCCCTTTAGTTGGTGTAGAAACTACTATTCAACTTAATACAGCAGCTTTAAAGGTGGCTCGCCATGACTTTGTATCCTCCGACATAGCCCAAGCCCAGTCGGAATCGTGGTTGAAATCAGTGGCTAAATCAGTAGCCGATTTGACTCAGAATCGCAATTTATTAGCCGTGTATTGTCCTACCGTGAAGGTAGCCCAAAAAACTGCAGAGCTTATGCAGAAAGAAACAGGCCGAAACGCTGCCGTCCTACATGGCGGTTTATCCCAGCGAGAGCGCAGTGAATTGTTCAATCAATTGAATACTAAAAAAATTACTTTGCTTGCTAGTGTGGACATGCTGACTACAGGATTTGATTATCCAGCCTTAGATTGCATCGTCTGTCTTAGACCTACTCTATCATCATCGTTATGGGTTCAGATCCAAGGCCGAGGGACACGCTTGCATCCCAGCAAAAAGAACTGTTTGATCTTGGACTATGCTGGTAATCTTATCAGATTAGGCGGTGTCGGCATGTACGAGTCTTTTTTTAAAGAGCTCAGTGGAGATAAAAAATTTCAAGCCATTGCTCAGAAACCTTATGTGCGGAAGGAAAGGTTCACGCATCCTGGTGTAACCAGTCTAAGACCCATCGATCCAATGACGGGAGACATTGCACGAGACAAGGCGCGATTAACGATTAATAATATACACAAAGTAAATTCCGTTCCAATCACCACGAGGCGCGGAGATACTCTACTATTAGTCCAGTACACTTGTAGCACTGTTGAAAATGCACGTATAAATGCTACCTTATTTGTGAACACCCAAGATCCTAAACCAACCGATTATGATTTCTTCCAAAGAAGGCAACTGGCTGTATCCCTTCCTAGTGACCCTAAGTCTATATCCTACATGATTAAATCTTGTCAGTATCCTTCAGAGCTCACTGTTCAAAAACGCGGGAAATACTGGTCTGTATTAGAGGAGTGTTTTTAAATGCGCCGCTCTAACAAAAATATGTGGCTTGTTGACGACAAAACACCACCCCCCTCTACCCTAGATTTTGCTTTAGCCTACGCCAAATTAGGTTGGTATGTGCTACCTGTCTGGTCAGTAAATGCTGAAGGCGAGTGCCGATGCGGTAGACCAACATCTGGAAATCACAAAGCTGGTAAGCATCCACAATCTAATTTGGCTCTTCATGGTCATAACTCTGCTACAACAGACGTTGAGATCCTAACTGAGTGGTTTACGACAGACCCAGAAGCTGGAATTGGTATATCAATGGCTGCGTCAGGTCTGGTGGCTCTAGATATTGATCCTCAGAATGGCGGCTGGGAAAGCCTAGACAAGATTGAATCCCAGCATGGCATCCTCCATAGCGATTGCATTGCCACAACACAGGGAGGTGGAGAGCACCGTTTATTTCAAGCCGATCCTGATTTAAACTTTCCTGCCACTTTAGCACCTGGTTTGGATATTAAACACCAAGGCTATATCTGCGTCGCCCCTACATTGGGTACTAGTGGTGTTTATTCTTGGCAAAATGGGCACTCCCCACTCTCTAAATCTAACCCAGCTGCACCTTCTGCTTTACCAAAGTACATAGCAAGCCAAGTAAAGGCTTCTCAGCCTTATTCACGATTAACAGAAATTGCTGGTGCTCCTGTAGCCACAGCCCAAACTTTTGACGATATTAAATCAGCCCTCCATTTTCTTGACAGCAGTGATTACGAGACATGGGTCAATGTAGGTTTAATTCTTCGGCCTTATGGAGAAACAGGCTATCGCATCTGGAATGAATGGTCATCTACAGCAGCCAGTTACGATGCAGATGATGCTAGAGAGAAATGGGAGCGTGACCTCACAACACCACACTCAATTACGTATCGCTCGATCTTCCGTCAAGCTATGGATAAGGGTTGGAAGCAATTTCAACCCAAGCCTGAGACACCAACAGAAAATGAAACAGAAATAGAATCCCCGACACAGCCGCATCCTTACTCTCTTTCTCAAGCGCATGGGTCAGGGGCTACAGAGATTAGTCCTCTCGAATTCGTATTTGACAATTTTGTATCTACTGGCATCAGCGTTATAGCTGGAGCCCCAGGCGTAGGTAAGACCACCTTGATCATTCCTCTGGCTCTGGCAGCTGCTCACTTATGTAATGTCACCTACGAACTGCGACCCACCATTCGTCGCAACGTCATTTTTATTTCTGAATCTGTCTTACAGGTTCAGAGAGTTATTTATAGCCTCTACAACTGGGGCAATACTGGATTTCGCGCAGAAGATTTTGAAGAGCGCATTAGGCTGTTAGAGGCTCGTAGACTTTCTCCAGAAGTTATTAGCGAAGTAGCAGAAGAGTTTAAATCGTGGACATATCCTAATCTAAAAGCCGATGGAACGAGCTTCGATGCTAGACCATTGTTAGTTTTAGATACTGCATCGAGTACCTTTCTCATGGAAAACGAAAACGATAACAGTGAGGTGTCAAATATACTTTCTTCACTGAAAGAAAACTTTGGAGCCTCCTATCCGATCTTCATTATTACACATACCCCTAAGTCGATGGGGAATTCCGATAGTGAAATGTTATCACCACGCGGAGCCAGTTCGTGGGCAGGAGATGCTCACGGAGTCTATACGGTTTTTTCTTCTGATGAGCTAGAACATGAAACGAATCAAAATAATCGCATCATGCGTGCCACGAAAATACGTTTCCCAGCAGCGTTCACTGAGCTCACATTTAATATAGTACAAAACTCTGAACCTTCTTTGGATATTTTAGGGTATCCTTCTCAGGATAATTTTATTCATTCGATAGCACGCCCACTGAACACAGAACGAAAAGAAAACCTCAAAAGAGTACGCCAAGAAACCTTACAAGATCAGAAAGAAATAGAGCTGGGCCTTCTACTAATTAATTTAATCATTGCTAAACCAGAGCACACTCGATCCTATTATGAAAGATTACCCTCCGAAGAAGGGGGTATAAGGGCCTCACAAGTTCGTAAAAAGGCTGCTATTTCTAGGCTTCTGGAAGAGGGCAAAATTAAACGGGTTCAGTTGAAAGAAGAAGAAATAAAAGGTAGGGCAGATCATTTTTTAGAGGTCATTTGACAGCTTTCAAATATGTCTTTAAGATGGAACTTGTAACTTATAACTTTAATAACCAGGAATAACTATGAACAACCAATCTTATTTTTCAAACAAAACCATATTTGGCTTTTATGCTATCATTTTAACATCACTCATTATTATAGAAGTCACCTTCTAATGCCTAGTATAGAATGTGAATATTGTCAGGGTGATGGTGTGCTCGAACAAACCAAATCGGGTTACTATGGCCCAGGAATTAGTCCTTACATTGATATTTATGAAGTAGAATGTTTCTACTGTGAAGGTTCTGGCTCGGTTGAAGGAGAACTAGAAGATGATGAATAATGAACCTATCGTATATGTAGTGGAAAGTATCCCAAGCCGAGATATGTCGGACGCTAAACGCTACGGAAAATTACAGGCTGTCTTTACTAATACTAAAAAACCTTATGACACGCAGTTTTTGATGAACAAGGCTCGAACACATTTAGAACATTATACAGAACGAGATTTTCTTTTGTTTATAGGAGATCCCATGCTCGGAGCTGTGTGCATGTCTATAGCTTCTGAAGTATCACCTTCAATAAATTGTTTGTCTTGGGATCGCCAACACTTTGTATATACGGAAACCACTTGGCATTTTGCAGATTACTTTGAAGATAATAACTATAACTTATTCGATAACTCAACAGGAGAATAACGTGGCAAAAAAGGGAAAAGAAGAAGAAACCATACTAACGAAGCAGATTAAAAAAGGAAAATCTGATTATCCCCCAAGAATTATTGTTTACGGGGTTGAAGGCATAGGTAAATCAACTCTCGCAAGTCAGTTTCCTTCGCCTATATTTTTGGATCTGGAAGGTGGTGTGAGAAATTTGAATGTACATTCATTACCTATAAAAACTGCTATGTGTCCATCAACTCTCCCACATATTGAAGATTGGACAGTAGTTGAGGAAGATTTATACGGAGCAATTCATTTACTCAATACAGAACCCCATGATTATAAAACTCTGGTATTGGATACAGCGGATAGGGCCGTGAAACTAATTGAAAAACACATCCGAGCAAATGTGGGGGCGAATGAGTTGGGGTTTAATAAAGACAAAGTTAAATTTGCTACTGAATTACAGCAGATCTTAATGAAACTTACTCAACTCAACGAAACTAATAACATGAATATAGTGGTGTTAGCTCACGCTTCCCCTGTACGCACTGAAAATCCCAGCACAGGCCCGTATGATTCCTGGGCTCTTAGATTAGCTAAAGGTTATCCCGAAACGATGTCCGTATTGGTTGAATGGTGTGACCTACTCGGCTTCGCTGCCTACGACATTTTTTTACGGAAATCCGACGAATACAAGGGTAAGAAAAAGAACCTGCCCGTTTCAAATAATCAACGCTGGTTATATACACATCCTCAAGCTCAACACATGGCGAAGAATCGCTACAACATAACTGAGGATATTTTGTTAGATTACGATGAGTTAGCAACCATAGTGAACATTCATAATTAGAAAGAAGAGAGATTGAAATATGCCTATTATAGAATTTGATACATCTGAGTATGTCAATAAAACCACAACTGGGAGGAAAGCAGTTCCAGCAGGGATCTACACTGTGGCGGCGGAATATCAAGAAGTGAAAATAACTAAAAACGGTAAATACCACAGACTAGAAGTATTATTTCAGATAGTGAAAGGGCCACATTCAGGTCATACAATTTATCACGGGTTTAATTATAGGTTAGTAGATGATCCAGATGGTTTATTAACTAAAGAACATGTCCCTTGTAAAATTACTCACGATCAGCTTGTTTCATGGGGAATGGCTTGCGGTCATGAAGTAGAACCCCAACAGGTGAACACTGATCCTTTAATGAATGTGCCTTGTGAAGTTAATATTGAGGTAGATGTCAGTAAAGAATACGGGGATCGAAATGCAATTAAAGGTTGGAGGATTCCTTCCTCATCCACCAAGAAAACGTCTGTGTCTAAAAAAACGCTCGCCACAGCAGACGCAACGTCCCCTGCAGAATCGGATGACGACGACTCTGCGAATCCTTGGTGTTAGAGAAGGATAGGGTGGCAGGTAAGAACCACCTGCCACCCACTTTATTATGACTGACACAGACAAAATTATTGAACGTATTTACAAGGGCCTTGAGCAAGAAAACGATCCTGATGTGCGTTTGAGTAGGCTTGGTTCTAGCTTTATTGGTAACGAATGTTTGCGCCAAGTTTTTTATAAATGGCGTGTTTTTGATGTGAGTAAGTTTAGTGGTAGGACGTTAAGAATATTTGAAACTGGGGCTACTCAAGAGCAGCGGGTACTTTCCGATTTAAAGAAGGCTGGCTTTATTGTCCATGATGAAGAATTATCAGGAGAGCAGTATCCCGTTCAATACTCTAAGACCGATTCTACGGGCCATTTTATAACCAAAATTGATGGTGTGGTTGAAGGAATTGATGATGACCCGCGCCCTCACTTATTAGAAATAAAGACTTTAAATCAAAGAAACTATAACGCTTTATGCAAGCATGGAGTAAAAAAACATAAGCCTGTTCATTGGGAACAAATTCAATCAAGCCTTTTTCTCTTTAAACTAGAAATAGCTTTGTACGTAGGGGTTAATAAAAATACAGAGGAATTTTTTATTGAGGCTATCGAACGTGACCCTGGGTTCGCTAAAGTCTTTACTGAAAAGATTAACCGTCTTGTTAATGCCACATTAGTTCCAGTAGGAATAAGTATCAAGCCTGAGTATTTCGAGTGCAAGTGGTGTGACTACAGCGAAGTATGCTTCCATGAAAAAGACCCTCTTGTGCATTGTCGCACTTGCACTAATAGTCGTCCTATAAAAGATGGGGAATGGCAGTGTAATTTGACTAAAGACATTCTCAGCATCGAAGATCAACAAAAGGGTTGTGGTGATCATAACCCTTTCTAGGAGATACAAATGATCACAGTAGGAATAGACCCTGGTTTGAAAGGGGCTCTTGCGTTTTTGCACAACGGTAAATATCTGAATGTCGTGGATATGCCAATTATGAGTAAAGGATCGGGCTCGGTAAAAAATGAGGTTAACCCCTCGGCCTTATTATCATTCTTAAAAACTAACTGTCGTGTAGATGAGGATACTCTTGTTGCCCTCGAACGAGTTAACGCGATGCCAGGACAAGGTGTTTCTTCAGTGTTTAGTTTAGGCGATAGCTTTGGTTGTGCTCGATCATGTATTGCAGCGTGTAATTATGAGCTCACTTACGTTACTCCTAGAACTTGGAAGAAGCATTTTAATTTAACTAGTGATAAAGAACAAGCTAGAGCAGCTGCTGTCAAAATGTTTCCTGAAGCCAGCACATTACTACACCTTAAAAAACATGCTGATCGTGCCGAAGCTTTGTTAATGGCGCGCTGGTTGCATGACTTACGCTATTAAAGATAAACAAAATTCTCGTGTTTCTTCGTTTCGACGTAACCACCCATTACCAAACACATCAAACCTTGGTAGCGATTGATAGAACTTTTCTCTAACTGTATAGAGCTCTTCAATGATTGCGGTTGGGTCAGACTCAAATACTAAAGCTATTGTTTGGGGGCCAATCTTTCCATCCATTGTTGCACCTACTGTCCGCTGCAAAGCCTTTGACGCTCTGCGTATTCCAGAGTTAACCGCCCAGTCAAACACAGAAAAATCTACACCAGAGGGTAAATCATCAGCATTAATTTGATGCCAGTAATTATGCCTATAAATATCTGATACGTGCTCTAGTGGTATATCTATTATTTCTTGTTTAGTAACAGATCGTTCCAGATACCGTTCATAGACTCGTTGCGTGATTCCTTTGTTAGTTCTGCCCCCTGGATCATCAGGGTGGTTTACATAACCCCCTTCGTGTTGTAGTAATTTCTCCAGACATGCTTCATAATTATTCGCTGCCATAGCCGTTACGCCCGATCAACTCTTCTACTCTTGTGAGCCTATCTTCAAAAAATTCGAGCCGAAGTGTTTGCTGTTGATCTGCAGGGGCATTACCAGTTTCAATTTGCGTTTGAAGTTTTAAAAGCTGAGTTTCCATTTGTTTGATTAACATGAATTGTTCTGCGTCTGCAGGTAAAGAACCAAGCTGACCACGGGGCCATAAGACCCTAAATTCACTATTTTGATCTACATTAATTTGTAATAGTTTAACTGTAGATGCGAGTTGATTAAGACGTTCAGTTAAAGAAAAATATCCCCACACTAAACCTCCTGCAACAGCTAATAAAGTAATGATGTTTCTGAGAGGAAGAGCTACAGTGGTTTGGTCATTTACTCTGGTTATAGGATTATTTTCAGTAGGATAATCATTAGTCATATATACCCCTTAAGCCGTTACTTACGATTCATATATTTAGATACAGCTCGATTTCCAAACCAGAAAGACATAATGGCTGCAAAAAGACCCTGGGTCTCTTGTGACCACATTAACGTAACAGCATCCATCCAGTTTCCACCAGCATGTAAGGCTTTAATTACAATAACAACTTCTACGGCACAAAATAAAGCAAAAAACAAATAGGTAATTATCGGTCTTACAGATCCTCGTAAAGCGTTTATAAATGGCCCTGCATCAATACTTCGATCATGCAAGTAGATCCCACGAGCCTCAGATATATCAGCTTCTTTATCCAACTCCTGTAAACGTAGTTCGGAATGTTTAGCAGCCATTTCCAGCTTGAGCTTCATCATTTCCAGTTTTTGACCGTGTTCTTGTTTCCGTTTAAAGAAATTCAACACTTCTGGAAGGAAGCCAGTTGTGAAGCCTAATAGAGATCCGAGGATGCTAATCATGACAGTTTATCCTTATTTTTTACCCATCCACGCCGAAACGCCCATATAAGCTGCTACAATGCCAGCTTGAGCCACATAAAAGCCTCCTAGAAGCCCCGACAGTGCGTTTACGCGCTCTATGGGTACTAAGGGGGTATATAAAGCTACAGAGGCCACCACCATAGCAGAAATCGCCACCCAAGCCATTCTTCTTTGAGCATCTGACTTTTCTTCGCGTAATTCGATTTCCAACAGCTCTTTTGAAGAGGCTACTTCCTCATCTGAAATAACACCATCCTTGTCCGTGTCATGCTTTGCGTTTTTTTTAATAATACGTTGAGTAGGCATGTAAGTATTTAATCATTGTGGAACAAAAGTTTGAACTCGGTCAGGAAGAGATTCATATATATTTTGCAGCTTTTCCTTTTCTTCTACTGTTAAGAGGGTTGTGCCACTTTTTTGCTGTGTACTATCTAAGGCTTGATCACCGTCCCCCGAAGATTTACCTAGAAACAACATATTGAAAAGATCTAAATCATCAGTGGCAAAAGTCCTACCTAAACCTAAAGAACTTAAATCACTTAGCTGCCCTAAAGCTGTTTCAGGACGGGTTAGATTCTTTTGTTCATTAGCTTTTTCTAACGCCCGAACTGCAGCTGCTCTTTCGGTAGGTTTATTAGATGTTAACGCATCATATAAATTTTGTTTGGCTTTCTTGCTTAAGCGTTTACTTCTTAGAAGAGCTGTTGTCATATCAATAACTTTTGTCACAGGACTTTGCATACCCATCTGTGGAAAACCTTCTATTTCTTTTAAACCCTCGCTTATCTGTTTTTCTGTTATACCCTCTTCTAACTTAGCTAGTTTTTTATAATTATTTATCATCCTAGCATCAAGATCCAAAGCAGCCGTAAATAACTTTGCATCATCTTCGCCCATTATAACGGATAGCTTCTTGAAAACTTGATCACCTTGTTCTCCGTCCCCTATTTCTTTTGCAATAGCTTTATATACCGCTTTAGCTGACCCAGCCTGTGCATCTAATGCGCTCTTTACCAATTTGTCTAATTCAATAAGAGCCGCCGCTTGGAAACGCGATTTTTCATCATCAGTTAAACTATCAATATATTTTTTTTGTTCCTCAAAAGAAGCAAATACACCTTCACTAGAAGTTGCATCCTCACCACGTTGTAATTTTGTAGTACGATATTTTTTAAAAAAGCTTTGTCCATTATTGTAAGCATCTTCATAGTCAAATTCATTTTGCATAAATTTTCGGACTTTTGCATAATCAGGGAGTTGTTTATCAACTTCTTGTAGCCACTTCCTCATACTGTTTGCATCTGTTCGCGCTTCATCAAATTCTTGAAAACGACCTTCTTTATAAAATTTTCGTGTTTGATCTTCAATACTATTGCCTGTAGTAGTCTTAATTACATTTATTTCACGTATAGTTAAATCTGTTAAATTTCCCTCGTCAATCTTATTTAAAGTATTATTTATATCGTCTAGTTCTTGTTGGTGAGCAGTGCGCTCTTTTGCATTCAATAGGACTCTGTCATCATTCCTTAATTTTTCTTGTTTTGCCCGTAATGAGTTTCTCATTTTTTGACCAAGACGAGATTTGCCCGTAAGCACCGCAAAAATCCTAGCGGACGCCTCATCAATTTTTCCCTTGGCATCAGTCTTTGTTATAACTTGTTTTGGATCATTTAAAAGTTTATTATATTTGCCCTGTATTCCCTCTTCATTAAAAAGAAAATCTTCTTTATTCTTTTTGTTAATAATCATAGGGGGGCTGCGACGAGTAAGGGGAAGTGTCTGAGCTTCGGCTAATTGTTCACTAACTTCCCTTCCACTTCCAGAAAACTTTGCGCCCAAATCTTGCCCTGTTAGTCTTGCTACAGTTTGAACATCTTCGCTAACACCTGCTAGAGAAGGCTGGACTATAGATTCGTCAACATCTTCTAGTGCTTGGTTTATTTCATCTACAGGAAATTCTTTTTCTTTTGCTCTTTCTCTTAAAAATTCTTCTTGCCTGTTTTTATTTAATAACTTCCTTATAGGAGGTGCAACTTTACTTGCTTGACCTGCAACTGGGCCCAATAAACCTGCTAAACCATAAGGTGCAGTCATTAGCCCCTCTCCTAAACGACTATATTGACTGTCATATGGTTTAGCTCCAGCCCCATACAGGCCAGCACTTAAAGCCCCTCCAACAGGAGCTCTGAACCAGGGGCTATTAAGAATTTTACTACCCATAACAGCCTTGCCAACTTTAGGAATAGCTTTAACAAGACCAAACCCTGAAACTAAAGAAGGAAAAACTTCTTGTGCTAATGCTTCGCCTGGTTTTCTTTGGCGGTACTCTTCTCTTTCACGATCAATTTGTTGTCTGTAGTCGCCGTATGTTTTAGTGGGATCTAAAGCCCCCTTAATGCCAGCCTCTATTTCATCGGTGGCATCCCATGTTAAACCCCCTGTAACATTTCTTCTTACAGCTCTACTATCAATTTTTTGTTGTGCCCTTAATTGAGCAATTGTTTCGTTTAATTTTTCATCTGTCCAAGTAGGAGGAATTTCAAAATCTTCATATACTGGTTTTCCTACAGATTCTTGTAAAAGAGAATTATCAGAAGGGCTAATCCTTCTTTTTTTCCATGCCAAAGACTTAAATAAATCATTTAAGGGAGAGCTACTTTCTTCATTTATAGGAGCAACGGTATCATCAGAGCTATAAAGCTTCTTAAGAAGAGCATTTTCTATTTCATATTTAGTAGGCATTTTTACTATCCTTATTGACTTTTTAGCTCACTATTACGTAATTCTAACTCTTCTATTTTTCGGTTTACTTGTGCAATGTTTGAGTCAAAAATAGATTTACGAACATTTGCACTAGAAGCTTCTAGACCAAGTGTTTTCTTAAGCTCTGCTAACTCAGCATCCGAAGGACGCGCACCAAAAGTTGCTTTGAGTTGTGCTAACACTACTCGCTGTACTAAAGAAAGCATATTTTCTGTGTTTCTTAATCTGTCAGATTGCTTTCCTCTAGACAATTTTTTCTCTTTCCAGTATGCCGCTTTTTCCCAAAAATTACCTAAAGAATAAGAATTTTCATTATATTTCTTGGCTTCCTGTAAACTCTTAATTGCTTCTTTACCAGCAGCTATTTGCTTTAAGTTTTCACTTAGTTCCTTTTTATCTATACTATCTAATTCTTTTGGAGCACTAGCTGCTATTTCTTCTTTTTCAAGCCCAAATATAGCAGTGTCTAATTTATCAGCTGCTGTAATATCCTCTCGTCCTAACTTTAAAATATCACGCTCAAGTTGCAGCTCCCCTAATTGACCTGCACCTTGTGCCATTCTTTTAGCTTTAGCATCTTCTGCCAGTACACCACTTACATTACCAAGACTTTCAAAGAAATTTCCTGTTCTAGTAGGTTTACTAAATGCCTCACCTAATTTGAAATAAAATTCAGCATTTGACCCACTGGATAAACGCGATTTTTTAATGTCGTGAATTTGCCGTAAAAGCTCTATTTCTTTTTCTCTATTTTGTTTTAGACTATCTTGGCGTAGGTTAAGTGCTTCTATTCTTGCGCGATATACATCACTCAATGTTGTTGGTCTTTGAGGGCTACCTAATGTTGTTTGTCTTTGAGGGCCACCTACTTCTACTTCATTAAAAAAAAGATCTTCTTCTACGTCTATTCCATAAGGATTAGTATTTACCCCGTAAATATCTAATTCGTCATCAGTAACTAAATCTCCTTCTTGATAGCCCCTAATAGGGCCGCCGTATTTAAAACCTGCATCATAATTCGGATCATCATAAATTGGATCATTATAAATAGTATCATCAATAACTGTACCGCCATTACCTGTATCCCCGCCTGGAGGTACAGGTGCTTCAGGAAATGTAATAGGAGGCACATAAGGAGGGATAACATCCTGTTGATAAACAGGAAGGTTTAAGGGGGAGTCCCATTGAGTGCCCATGCCTTGATCCCAGCCAGGGGGCATATATATGGAAGAAGGGCCTCCTGGTGATGTTATCTCTCCCATTCCTTGCGTGGAGTCGCCGTGAAGGATTGGCCAAAATGGTGGTGGGTTTGGCCCATCAACAGGACGGGAAGGGGTCAACCCCGCGAATTGACGATCTCGGTATATATCCGTTTCTAGCATACGGTTATTCCATTCGTCTACGTAGGCATTATATTGTTCTTGGTCATAATCAAATTCTTCTTTTCTAGGAAGATATTCTTCCACAGACTTTTGATAGTCCATATAAGAATCATAATTAGGATCACCTTCTACTGGGGAATAAACAGGAAATATATCAGTGTATGTTTCTCTTAAATCTACAATTTCTCCATCGGCTCCCGTATAACTTTGTGTAGGATCTATGCCCATTTTTTGTTGGTTAAGTAAATAATTACGGCGTTCGTCAGGCGTAAAATGGCGCAGAATAGAATCTTCATACTCACTTTTTGGGCCTGTTACGGCTGGGAGATGAGCATACAGATCATCAGGAACCTCTGGTGGGGCTCCAGGATCATCAGCACCTCCATACTGTGCTTGTGTAGCACTACGCACACCATATAAATTTAATAGTTTATTAAGTTCATATCCCATAACTTTATATCCTAACCTGTATTATTCCTATCTTTAAGCCCTGCCCCCACAGAAAAAGCAGTAGCTATCTGCGAAAGAGGAGAATTAGAGTATGTATTGCCGAGCGAGCTAGATGAAGTAACTCTTCTCTGAGGAACAAAAGCAGCTGGTGTTTGTCTAATTTGACTTCCCATAAACTCAACCATTGCTCTTGGGTAATTTTGTTTATCTAAGAATTGTTTTTCTGCTGCAGTTAAAAGTTTCTGAGAAGCAGCTTGTTGGGCAGCTCCAGTAGCTTCAAGTGCAGTTGCATCTTTGTATGCTAAATTTTGTTGCATTTGAGCTATATTACCTAAATTATTTAAGGCTGACATTTGCCTAGAATAATCTGCAGCCTGAGCTTGTTGGGCTTTACTTGCAGCATCGAGCCCGAAGGTTTGCTGCGCCTGACCTGCAGAAGTTTGCAGCCTTCCAAGATCAGAAAGATTTCTCATTTGTTGAGAACTTAGGGTTCCTGTAGTAGAGCCTAACGTCCCCAACTGACCAGCTTGAGAACTAGTTAATCGTCCTAATGAATCTCCTATACCAGCTAAACGTGCTGCATCAGATCCTGTCATTTGCCCTAAAGTGCTTCCTGCAGTTAATGCTCGACCTGCATCTGCACCTGTTAGTTGACCAGCCGTACTACCTAATGCACCAAACTGACCAGCTCCTGTAAGCATCCGACTTAAGTCAGCCCCCGAAATACTGCCTACCGTACCAGCCAAGCCAGCTTGCCTTTGTTTGTCAGCTGCAGAAGCTCTTAGAGCTCCTTCATAACCTTGAGCCGCTATCGGAGCTTGCGCTTTTAAAATAGCTTCTTGCGTGTCTCTCAAAGCACGAGATCCCATTTCACCCATTTGACTTGAGCCATACTGACCAGCACGAATAAAAGAGTCCGACACTTGTGGAAGTAAGTTTTCGCTTAAATTACGCGCTCCCTGCTGTGCAATAGTATCTAAAACATTTTGCTGGTAGGGGTTCATATAATCAGAAACATCACTAACTGAAGTTTGTGCTGCACTTGTCAGATAAGGATTTGCAGCTTGTAGAGCTCTTTCTGCTAACCCAGCAGCTGTTGTAGTCTGAGCTTGACTTAAGTATGGGTTAGCAGCCCCCATTGCACTTTGTCCCAACCCCGATTGAATGTAAGGCTGCGCTGCATCAGCCGCACTCATTCCACCAGCTCTTTCTAAATAACCCTTTCCTGCTCCTACTATATTACGGGCTGAACCAGCGGCTTCATCGAGTAAAGGTTGCGCGCTACCTAAAACATCTATTTCACCAGCTTGAGCAAACAAGTCCTGTCCTGCATCAAGATTTTTTCCAACTAAGTCTTGCCTTAAATATTCTGCTTGAGCTTTTTTAAAATCTTCGGCTGTTCCCCTTTGCCCAGCAGCGAATTCTTGCATCTGGCTAGACACTACATCCAGTTCAGGCCGCCACTCGCCTTGTGCATCTCTTACAGTTTGATACGCCCCTTTCTGATCGGCAGATAATGGTGCAACTGTAGGCAAATCATAGGAAGTAAAATTTTGTCCAGCAACTAATCGCGCATTTTGTATTTGGTCATAAATAGCATCCTGCATCCACTGTGGAGTGCTGCTAGTTACGGTTGCGTCTGTTTTAGCTTCTAAGGGATCACCTTTAAATATACTCACCATTATTAATTACCCCTCATGTATTCTAGGGGGGACATAGCATCATCAGAAAATTCACCATTTACTAAATTACTTCCCTTGTGTTTCCTAATGGATTTTCTCATATCATTTAAGACTTCAGCCCCAGCTTTGTTTGATCCATCACCAAGCATCGATACTGTTTCTGCATCAATAACATATTCGCCATCACTTAAGTAGGCTGGTATTTCATCAGACCTTCCTGTTCCCTCTCCTTCAACATAATAAGACATCTCAGTAAGAGGGCCACCATGACCTTTCTTAACTCGATTAGCGGGGGGAAGGCGATAATCAGAAAGATTACTCCAAATAAGAGGTAAATATTCTGATACGTCCAGACCTTTTTGTTGGGCTTCGCGCTGTATACGATCCATATCCCACACAGCATTACCGCGTACCCACATATCTTGTAGTAAAGAGTTAGCACCTTTTTGCCCAGTTGAGCTTTGGGTAGGAGGTGGGAAAGCCTTTCCCAACATTCCTAGCTGTAAATATGGAGCAACTGCATCACCCTCATCACCTAAACCTTGTGGCTGTTTATACCGCCAATTATGCAGCCAATTATTTTTACCTATATTAGTTCCGTCACTACCTCGCCAATTTGAAAATTTTTTCTTTTGATTACCTGCATTTCCAATTTGGAATTGATTAGGTGGATCTTGATAGCCTTCCCCTAAATACATATCTTCAAATTGAGGAAATTTAGCTCTATCTAAAAGGTCTGCTTTATCGGGATAGGCATCATCCATAGAACCATCAAGATATGTTGGCGTAGAAGGGCCAGCAGCAAGAGCTGAAGGAGTAGCAGTACCAGTAGGAGTACGTTTAGGTATAGGAATTGCATTAGTATAGTCGCCCGTACTTAGTGTATCATCTGTCAGATTATAAGCCTGACCAAAAACACTGCTATCCGAAGGGCTTCTGAACCCCTCAGATAAATTTTGTACTATTTCGTCACTTGCTTTTATATTGGATACTGATGAAGTAGGCTCTGGGTTTCTTAAAAATGTAGATAATCCACTCATCATACCTTGATCCAGAGGATCACCACGCCCTGTTAAGGCTGAAATACCCCCAGTCAAAAGCCCACTACCAAGAGACTGAGCTACTCTAGGGCTTATCTCCATTCCAAACGATTCGCCTATATTGGTTACGGTATTGCTTAACCAGTTAGGTAAATTCATATCTCCTATCGAGCCTGAAAGCCCACCACTAATAGCTCCAACTAAAGGATCACGCCCCATAATGCCGCTAGTGAGGGCTCCCTGGGCAGCGCGCCCTAGAATTGGGCCTAGTGTTGGGCCAGCTATACCACTAAACATGCTCGTAAAAGCTGGAGCCATAGTAGGCATCACAAAAGAAGCTGCTAAAGGAATGACTGTTTTCATAATTCCTTTTAAGCCTTTATACTCTACTAACCCTGTAGTTGGGTTAACAGTTCCTTGGCCCCCCATACGGCGTAAAACTTCAGCTTCTCGTGGGTTTACATGGGCTAACATGGTATCTCCACCCTGCCCACGACTAGCTAAGTGTCTCCCTGCTTGTGCTAAACCCCCACCTGCAAAGCCTTCTGAAACCAATTGATCTTCTAAAGTATATAGGGCTACTAACAATGAAATAACAAACAACGCATCAAATTCAATCGGAGCCATATCTTCGGTAATAAGATCATCAGCAATAGCAGCGTTACGAATCTCAGAATATTTAGTGGGATCATCCAATACGAGCTCTAGCATTTGAATAGTCTCACGCACATCTTCAGGAACAATAGGCATATTAGAAAATTGTTCGTTTATGGTTTCTATTACTTCTGTAAATGAATCATCATTAGAAGCAATTGCCATTAATGTTTCTTTAATTTCCATCATTAACTCCTGCACCAATTATGCGCTGTGTATTCTTCTTTTAAAAATCCGTATATTTGCATATCTTCATCATTGTCATATGCGTTTCGCATTGACCCCTCTTGTAAAAACCCTAGATGTTCTACAAATTTTTGACAAGTAACATTACTCTTAGCAATTAACGCTGTGGCTCTCACTGCATTTAACTCATGGAATATAGTGTTAAATACCCCATTAAACATTTTTATAGTATTCTTAGGTGTGGCCCAGTATTTTTCTCCAACAATATTTAAGTCTACATTACGTGCTGTAAAATTAGTTAACAAAACTACACAAGAAAAATTACCTTCTTTATCTACACCTGATAGAGCTTTATAAACAGATGGTGAAGCCTTGATCCCTAATCGCTCACTTGCCCACTGTTCGGCAAGATCTTCTTTTTCTGTGCCAATATAAATCATAGTGTTGTCTGAACAAATCGTTCAGCCCATATTTGCCAATCTTCAAACCAAAATGGATCAGGAAAATCTTCAACTAAAGATGTTACATTTAAAAATTGACCAGCCCAGTCTTGCCACTCAGCAGGATCATCTAAAGGTGAAAATGTACCGTAAGCATCAAGATCAGTAATTACACAAGCTGCCCAGTCTTGCACATTCATTCCTGTAGGTAGTGTTACGCTTAATGCCATTACCCTAGATCCGTTCCATCTCCACTATCTAGATGCGCTATAATCTGGCCCATCTGATAGTCACCATAAACTTCATTACTTTCAAATCTAACTCTTAATTCTCGACGTTGCTCTTTTAGCATTACAATTTCTTCATAAGGCTGACTAGCACTTTCAGGAAAGGTAAAAGTTGAGCTAACCACTTCAGGAGCTCTTGCATTTGCGCGTCCTGTTACAATAACTGACATTGGCCCTACTTGAACAAAATCAGGTTCAATAGTGGTTATTCTTAAATATCTATTATTTCCTGTAGCTAATGTAGATAAGTCAGAAGTTTCAAAATAAGACTGTATAGGCACAATGTTTGGCCCATCTAGCTCATCTACCCCTACTTCATGCTTCCACACTTTGTATCCTTCTCCTGTAGTCTCTATAATCCCAGTTAATAAAGGAGCAGCAAAGGCGTTACAAAAATGTCCTGCAGAACGCCCAGTATTAGGAAGAGAAGTATCATACCATGTGTTTTCTCTAATGTTGTATACAACTGCATGAGTACACTCAGTAGCTGTACCTCTTGGATAGCACCACCATATTTCTCCATAGCGCGGAATCTTAAACGCAAATATTTTCGTAGCAGCACTGCGGTTAAGTCCATCAAAGAAATAGTTTAGATTTAAAGAATTGGGAACTTCTCTAACAACACCATTAAACATATAAAAGCGGTCTACACCTGCCCAAAAGAACACCCCATCATAATCAACAACACAGTTAGGTGAAATAATGCTACTATTAGTGCTAACTACATCAAATTGAAATATTGTAGTGCCGCCTGTAAAAGTTACTCTTAAAACTGCATCATACGCCCAAAAGATTCCAGCAGGTGCTGTTCCTGATCCAGCCCTCAGAGGTAATCCCTTGATAATCTTTTGACTCCAAGCTCTCGCCTGACCTGATCCTGTACCTTCTAAATCAGTAGGCTCATTAGCTACAGACCATCCTATAAACCCATCACTGCCATAATAAAACAAATAAGGATGGAGACTAACTATCCCACCAGTAACATTTGCATTATCAGGCAATGTAACGCTAATTAAACGCTCAGTACCTAAAACTTCACCATAAAAGATCTGACCGCCTGTATCGTTACAGATACAATCATTGTTCGGAGCTACATGGGCAAGGATGTAATTTTTATTAGTTGCCCCATCATACTGATAATCAAACATCCACATATTATCATCACTGGCAACTAACGCATCTGAACCATTTGCCATATCTGTATATGTGCCTGTTACAGTCGTTAATGTGCCGCCTACCACATAACCATTAGAAGCAGAGCCGCCCGTAACAGAAGTTATGGTAACAACACTACCTACTGCAGCAGCTGTGTAATTAGGTGAACTAGTATGAGCTGTTATATTAGAAGCAACATCAGTGGCTAACTGATCTAAATCAGTAGTGTAGGCTACGGAGCCTGACATAATATCAACACTATTAACCGTGATCATATCTACCGATCCACCAGCACCACCTGTGAGTGTAAAGGTGCCTGTAGAGTAAGCTAACACTGGGGTTCGATCAGTAATAATAGAGCTATACCCACTTCCATCTAAAGTAAAACGCTCTAAAGTGCTTGTTCCACCTGAGTGACAATAAATAAAAGTCATTTGCGTGAAAGTGGTAAACCCGCGACTAATTTCACTTAAATAATTTATTGTAGTTTGATAACCACCCATTTTGCGTGGCAAGTTTCTTTGCCATCTCACCCACTGCCCATCAGTGTAATGATCGCCTTCAAATTTTGTTCCGTCCCTTTTAATACCAGGACTCGATTTAAGAACAGCAGTTTGAATGGGCATTAAGTAAACACTCCCCCATTAACTACGCCACTAGGTGCAACCCCTAGAGCTGACCAAGCTGCGGCTTGAGTTGAAGATTGAAATACCGATATACCCGTACTTCCTCCGCCTAAGTTTATTAATGCTGCTCCTGCTGTAATTGCTCCCGTACCTCCCTGGGCAACGCTAATAGGTAAAGAAATTGTTGATGTATCAGCATCAAGTAATTCAGTGCCATCACAATAAAAGATACCTCGCGCATCTGTTGCTAATACAACACCAGTAGTTGCTGCTACTTTAATAGTAAATGTGTAAGAGCCTGTCGTGCGGTTATCAATCCAATATTGCTGCACTGTAGCAGGGATAATTATATTTCTGTTGCCAGTTAACGCTCCTGTAAATTTATAAGCAACACGATTTAATTCTGAGCCTGTAAGAGTGTAGTCACCAGTTCCAGGAACATCAATAACAGTATAATCAAAAGCGAAAGTAGCCGATTGCCCAAACCCAATAGTATAAAAATTAGATCCATCACATGCTATAATGCTCGATTCGTCTGGCTGATAGCTTAGTGAAGAAGCTCCATCAATTGTAATAACTCCTGGTGGGGTAGCAACAATAGCTCCTGTTCCAGAATTGCGTAAATAAATAAACCAATTATCACCTACAACAGTAGGATCTGGTAGAGTTAATATACCGCCAGCAGATGTCCAGTTAAACATTTTAGCACGATCATCTACTCCCGCTGTGTAATCAGCTGAAAATGACGTAATGGGAACTGATTGACTTAACAAAGTTCCAACAGCAACAATACCAGTTCCAGCTAGTGCTGCGGCATTAGCTGTAGATGTAGCTGCACCATATTGCAGTAGCTGCCATGTGCCGTTAGTAGTAGAATTATCAGTTAAGTATACTTGCCAAAGAGTCCCAGCTCCTAAAGCAGACCCTACAGCAACACCACCCGCATTAGCTACCGTAAAAGAATCACTTCCTTTATTGTTAAAGAGTATCGTATTGCCAGTGCCGCTTTTCTTTGCGTCTGGAAGAATAATTGTATGACCACTCGATGCTGGAGTTACATCAATAATACGAGTTGCTAAATTAGTATTTGTAGAAGTTTCTTCAGGCCAGCTTAAAGTTATATCTCCACTTAATGCTATAGCACTGTAGCTTATTTCTGAAGGGTAGATATTAGCTCCACCAAATACATCTGTATAACTAGGCATTATGCTTCACTCCTTGTAGCTGACCGATCTAATATTCGTTTAAGATCTTCACCGCCTAATGCCTGTGCAGCCCTATCATATAATGTTCTCCACATTTGTACCCGATCATCGTCTTTTAAAAATGGAACAGCTTCTAATAAAGCTGCATACAAAAGAACATCAGGCGCATATTCGGTAAGCCAGTTACTTTGAAAATCATTTCCTAACAATGCTGGCTGCTGATAATATAAAACTTCTAATGTACTAGCAGCCGAGGGAGTAGGGGTAATAAGCCAGTGTTGATAGTCGTAGTCAGCATAAAATTGAGGTACACCTGTTTCAGATTCAGTAGGCCAGTAATTTCTGCAATATTCATAAGAACGTGCAAATATTGAAGAGCCGCTAATAGACATTGAAACTGTATCGCGCCATCTATCAGGTTTAAGATAAACAGCTACTCCTATAGAAAGTGGTGTTTCAATAGCTCTGATAAAGCCCTCTATTTTTAATTCACGCGCAATGCGGCGTTCAGCCAACGTCACTAATCGCGGTAACTGATCGTAAACAATTTGATCTGATGCTTGTGTAAACCCACGCTCTAAGTACCGCCGTAAATCTACAAGCAAGCTATCGTATGTCATTGTGTAACTCATAACTTACACATCCTTAAAATTAGGCATTTAAAGCCTGAAGCCTGTTCCAAACCCATTGAGCATCTATTGCAGCGTCATAATCTACAAGAGTAAAAGTCCCTTGTGTACGATCATGTGCCATCTGTTTTATATTGCCTTGTATTGAATCTAAATAATTATAAAGCTCACTGTAGCTTCCAATTTCTTCCCATGTACCTCTTGAAGGGTTATCTACTGTTATTGCTAACATTATTCCGTCTTGAGGATGAGGGAGCACATCATCTTTATGAAAAGCAAAACCCTGCACACTATTAGGATCGCCATGCAAAACAAAAGAAGGAATTCTTCCTGTTTTAGTAAGTCTATACTTAACTAGCTTGTGCGCCATTCGTGGCTCCATTTTTCTTTTTTAAAGGAACAGGGTTTGCTAAAGATGTAGAATCCATTGTGCTAAATCCTCTTTGTAAAGCAAAATCTGTCGGACAATGCGCCCATTTATTCGCACAGTGCTCTAACCATTTCAAAGTCATAGCATGGGTTGGCATATTTCCTTCGCTCACAATTTTATTTTCTAAAGTTAAATAAGTTACAACTTCAGCTTGAGCATCGGCAGCGTTTATTCCTAGATCAAAAATGTAAATCATATTGCCTTCATCTATAATACCATTTCTACTACGCGCAGCATTTAAACCCTGCTTCATGGCTGTCATGATGTGGTATTTACATTCTTCTCGTTCGTAATCTTCTTCGGTTAATTCAGTCTTGCCTATCTTTTTCATTAAAAGTTCATGCTGGTTCATAAAGAAATTGAGTTTACGCAATGCTCCATTAACACTTTTTTGTATTCTTTCATTAATAGACCTTATTTCAAGCATTTCTACTTCTAATAATTCTTTAGCAAAAGAGTCAGTAGTCTTTGCTAATTTAGCTTCTTTTTTGCGATACTTAATATCTGACTTTTTTAATTTTATAAAAGCAGATTGCAAGGCTTCTTTAGTTTTGGCAATTTCTGCTAGAGTGTGTTTTATGCTCCTAATTGGAGTAAGAGGAGTTACATCAAGCATCACTCCCATAAATTGGGAATGAGACTTGTTAAAGTTAGTAATACCTTGTTCTACCGCTGGCATCTTTGCATCAATGTTTTTAAGCATTGATTTGTATTCAGCAGGTTGATTCGTTAGTGAATCGCCTAGATCCGTTAGAATTAAATCTTTCATTTAGTAATACTTTCTTTAAACAAAGCTGCTTCTTCTATTTCTTGCGGGGTTGCTTCTCGCACAAACCATGAAGCCATCCATGTGTTTGCCACTTTAATAGGTGCGTCAAACCCACAGCGCATCTTTATAGGGTCAAACTCAGGAGGTTGAGTCCATTCAACAAGTGCATAAGTATCAGGACAAATAAATTCTTCACCGATTTCAGGGTGTTCTAACCTTATATCCCCTTGATGTAGAGGAAATTCTCTCGTAGCTAATTTAATATAAGCAGCCATGTTTTAATTCCTATTAAACAAAAACTTCATTATCCCATGTAAGAGTTCCTGTAGCTGAAGTCATCCCAGTCGCTCCTTCCGTAAGTGAGGTAGTGTTAAAAGACCAAGAGTACGAACTTACTGCTGAACTTGTATCTTCAGATTCCGCTACATCAAGCGCATAGTAGTATATAATAAAGTTGGGGGTATATGCCGTATTAGTGTAAGTTCCTGTTTTAGATCCATCCGTAGGTAAGTTAATAAAAATAGAGCTCATTTTATTGCCGCTGTCTTGCGCTCCTGCTGTTGTGGACACAACAAAATTAGTACCGTCAATGGAAATTGCATAATTTTGACTAGAAATGTTAGCTTGATTTGATTGAATATAACGCGACCATTGCAATACCCCTGACGAATTGTATTTAAAGACTATGAGTGCTTGCTTATTAACTCCACCAGTACCAGTGTTATTTATATCTGCACGTCCTAATACATATAAGTTATCAGAACTATCAACAGCCATTGCTTCGGGAACACCTTGTGACCAGACTGTTCCCGTTGCACTACCAGCAATTTTTCGCGCCCACTGCCTTGTTCCAGAGCTATTAAATTTAGAAATATGAGGTATTACGCTGGATGTATCTGAACTTGCAGCATACGCATTATCAGAACTATCAGTAGTTACACTTCTTACTCCATCATAGTCTGTTATTTGAATAGACCAATCAACAGTACCAGTTGATGTAAATCGTGCTAAATTACCAACATTTGCACCGCTGCCACTAGAATCTTCTGCTTTAACACCTGCTATTAAATAGTCGCTACTATCAACAGCTAGATCACCATCAGCTGCAGATAAAGTATTGCTATATCCTTGAAAATGATATTGGGTTTGAATAACTCCTGCACTATTCCATTTTGCTACTTCTATAAGCCCAGTTGAATCGTTGGTAAGAATGTAAATATTATCACTACTGTCTAAAGCAAAACCTGCCCCAGTCGCATGTGCGCCTGATGTGCCAAAGTTTCTTCCCCACTGGAATGTTCCGTCTGTATCCCACTTGAGAATGGTACAAAAATCATCACTACTGTCGTATGCCGTTACCAATGCAAGAACATCACCTGTGCTATCAACCAAAATAAAACGTAAATAAGCAGAATTTAAACTGGTGTCTTGAGCTGAACGCTGCCATGTAGGAGATTCACCTCCATCAGGCCATTTAGAAACCCACACAATATCATCGTCAGGATAAGTAGACCCCATTGAGCCAGTGCTTAAGGTTGTTCCTAAATATGTATTGCTAGAGCTATCCGTAGTAACAGCTCCTCCGATAAAACCTTGATCGGACATAATACCAAAAAGTGTGTAGTAGTTAGCTACATTACCTGCTGTAGGCCACAATCCATCGGCTGTCCATTGATAAGCTTCTTCTAGCGTCCAAATGCCAGAAGCTGCACCATTTTCAAATGGCCCTGCTGGAGTAACAGGTGTTTTAGAAATTAAACCTCCAGGAAATTGTTCTGACATTTAAAAGTTTCCTTGTACGGCACTAGCAGCCATTAAGTTAGATCTATCTTGAGTTAAATCTCCGAAGTCGGAAGCGTTGCCCGTAGTCGCAATTTCGACAAATTCTATAGTAAAAGTGCGAGCATCCGCACTTGTCCCGCCACCTCCACACAAGGCTCGTGTAGAACTTCCTTGTCCTGCAGCTGCTCTCGTGCCTGTAGTTAAATCTCCGAAATCTACATAATCTCCTAAAGTAGCAATTGTGACTCTTTGAATTTTATCTGTGTAATCAGTAGAACTGGTTTTACCACCCCAATACATTCCATAAGTACCATTAGCTGATCCTGCTCCCCAGTATGAACTTGGGCTAACCCCACCAAAATCAATAGCATTGCCCGTACTCGCGACCGTGATATAATCGACACGAGTAGTGGGTGAACCACTATGTTCACCACCAGCCCACAACCCACGAGTAGCAGAAGCCATTCCAGTTATATAATAGCGAGCTATTGTCAAATCTCCGAAGTCGGAAGCTGCACCTACACTACTGAGTGTTACATACGAAATCACATCACGAGCTGAACTATCATCCCCTGCTGCAAAGCATCCTCGTGTGGTAGTAGATAAAGCACCAGACCCTACAGTATCAGCTTGAACAGCAGCCCCAAAGTCACTTCCTCCTCCACCTGAAGCATAGTCAATATACTGAATCATATCGTTATCACCTGATATAGGTGTCCACAGAGCGCGAGTAGCACTTCCACATCCTGAACCATTTGCCGCTTCAGTTGTGAGATCCGTCCATTTTGTAGCATTGCCTGTTGTAGCTGGGTTTACTTCGTCAATTTCTTCTCTACCTGTTCCATTGGAATACCCGCCAATAAATATAACTGGCTGGAAAACATTTCCAGCAGTAGGCCACAGTTCTTTGCCTACCCACTGTAAGGCTTCAGTGATAGTCCAAATACCTGATGCAGCACCCCCTTCAGTAGGGCCAGCTGGTGTGACTTTAGTTTTAGTTATTAAACCTCCAGGCCATTTTAACGCCATACTCTTACCTCAGTTTAAGCATCAGATATTAATTCATAACTAATTGAATACGTAATTTTTGATGCCGTACCACTAGTTACAGAAATTGAATTATCTTCTTCTAAATAAATTGCAGTTGTTTTATCTACAACTACTAGACTAGAATCTGCTGGTACAGAAATTGTACTTGCAATAGGATAAGCAGTACCTCCTGATGGAGCTGAACCTTGTGCAACACCGCCGTTAGAGTACAAATCAACAGAAGTATCAATTGCAACAGAGCCATCTACGTTAGCAGCTACAATTTGATTTATTTTCATTACTGTGCCACTAGAACTGGCGTTTTGTAACAAAACAACTGCAGATGTTCCAGCTGGTGTTAAATACGTTGTCTTTCCGTAAATACTTGTTACAGATACAATATTCGGGTTTGCCATGTTTTTCTCCTAAAATCCAAAAATCATTGCTAAAGCAATAGATTTACCCGCAGAAATGCCAGCTGTAACAGACCCTTCAGCCATTACAGTGACGGTTCCTGAACTATTTTTGTAATACAATTTACCATCATTGGTATTAATTGCTAATTCTCCATCAGCCAAATTTCCAGCAGTAGGTACGGCACTGGCTGTCGTAGACCGATAAAGTTGTATGGGCGTGTAGCCTGTTTCAGCCATGTCTGACTCCTTTTCTTAAATTAAAAACCATTACGTAAAGGTTCCTCCTGAAATACCACTAGTGGCTGTTACTGTGGTAAACTTTCCTGTATTAGCTGTTGTAGCTCCAATAGGCGCATTATCTATTGTTCCCCCTACTATGGTAGGAGCAATGGGTGAAGCTAACTTTGCGGTTGTGACAATCCCATCTGCTAATTGATCGGTTGATAAAGGAATATCGGTGGGTGCATTACCAATATACGGATTTGACATTATGTTATCTCCAAAATAGATAGAACGGCATCAATAGAACTAGCAGCGTCTGAGTTAACCCTTATAGAATCCCCAGTTACCATGACAATTTTTTGATTACCCCCAATAGGCACTAATGCGCCACCTGAAGGTATGGGGGCATCTTTAACTATGTAATAGTCTGTCCCTCCATCATATAATGTTACATCTATATTAACTGTGGAAGCTGTGGTATTAGCAACAGTCAACCCTATTACAGTGGTTTGTGTAGAAGCTCCTACCGTGTAAGACCCTACTGCAGTTAATGCGGTTCCTACGCTTGCTGAAACTTTTCTTGTAAAAGTATTTGCCATTTTATTTCCTTAACCTAATGCCACTGCTAGAGCAACAACATCATCAAGAGTTACGCCAGCTGCAGGTGTTGACCAACTAGGAGCACCACTAGCCAATGTTAATGTATCACCATCAGATCCTGCCGCTAGTTTGCTTATAGTATTTGCTGCACTCGCATAGAGAATGTCTCCTGTTGAGTATGTAGCAAAGCCTGTTCCGCCATTTACAGCATTAAGAGTGCCTGAAAGCGTCACTGCGCCTGTGGTGGCTGTACTAGGCGAAAAGCCTGTTGTACCTGCATTAAAGCTTGCAACAGCTCCACCTGACAAGCCAGCGGCTGTTCCTGTTATATCTATACCCCATGTACCTGTAGCATCTGTACCGTCTGTTTTAGGTGCGTTTACATCAGAATAAGTTAAAGTGACAGCACCTACCATACTATTAACAGAAGTAACTGTATTACTTTGGTCTATTTTTTGCCAAACTGTCCCATTAAAAATAGCCCAATCACCAATTTCCCAGTCACTAATTCCATCTAGAGTCGTCGTTCCAGCTACATTTACTATGTAATAATAATTAGCTGAACCTGTACCTGAAGCTAGGGTTGGGGTATTTGTTGAAGCGTTCCATGTTCCTTGATAGCTCAGACCTGTAGTAGAAGAAGCTGTTGTTACGCTAGTAACAATTCCTTTGTTATCAACAGTTACCACTGGAATTAAACTAGACGATCCGTATGTGCCAGCACTTACTCCTGACGTTGGAAAATCATCATTTACTAAAGCTCTAAATGCACTTGGAGCTGCAGCTCCAGATGCTGGCCCTGCATAAACTACATTAGCTGCTTGATCAGAAACTATAATAGCTGAACCCCATGTGGGTACACCTGTTCCACCAGAAACTAAAACTTGTCCTGTAGCACCCGCAGGACTTAGACTTATATCACCGCTTCCTCCATAGGCTATACCACCAGGAGTTGAAGCATTACTCTTACTTGTTCCCCCTTGATCAATAGGAAGGATTCCGTTTATTTGGTCTGCTACTGATAAATCCACTGGAGGATGTTGATGATCTCCTCTAGAAAGTTCTGTTAAACTCCCTGCTGCACCACCTGTTGTAGTTACAAGAGGGACATTATCTTCAAAATCAGCAGTGAGGGTAATGTTTCCACTTAAAGCACCCCCTCCTTCTAATCCCGCACCTGCTATTACTTGAGTAGTAATGGGCACATACCCTGTAATAGTAGCTGCTACAGTGCTGATAGCGGTTATACGTCCTGTAGAATCAACAGTAACAACAGGGATATTAGCTGTGTCACCAAATGTTCCAGATGATACCCCACTAGCAGCGAGTTGTGCGCTGCCTACGCCACCGTTGGCAATACTAAGAGTAACATTTGTACTTAATGGCCCTCCACCTGTCATTCCAGTTCCAGCAATTACCTGGCGTGTAGTTGGAACACCTGCAACAGACAAAAGATCCCCAGCCCTAATTTGATAGCTTACTCCTTCATAAGTAAACAAAAGCAAACCATCTTCACTAGCGACTGGGGCAGTTGGGAGGGACGTTACCTTACTAGGTATTAGATTAGTTGGTACATTAACCATTATTCCATCTCCAGATATTCTTCACCATCTTCGGTGATAATAAATTCTTCCCCAGCTTCTTGTATTACTCCTGACATTCTTGTGGCAATGTCAGTATCAGGACGATTAAACGGTAATACAATTTGATCAGGTCTACGAGGTGGCAAGAGGTAAGGATCATATTCATCTTTATCTGCTTCACAAACCATAAGACCAGGGAAGTTAGGGTCAGGAGATAATTCAGCTAAAAGAAATTTTCTAGAACATCTAGCACATATAGCTATTCCAAATGTAGGTTGTCCTTGAGGATCTAAATAAATAGTCATGATGATGTATAAACTCCAATGCCTGGGTTTATTTCTATAGGCGAACCATCATTATCCCCATCCCATGCACGCTGCACAGAAATTGCAGCGCGTTGTTCAAGCATAGGAATTAAAGAAGCGTCTACTACAGGAGTTTCAGAAGCTACTCGTGAAGCCAATCCATTGATAATTGCTTCTAACCATCTATTAGGAATTTCAATTTCTTGTTGTAAAGTATCCGTATCCATTATTTGTCTATGTCGCCATAAAACAAGTTGGTATTTTTCTGAAGCTGCATTAGGCGCGGGCCATAAATTAACAACTGGTTGTGGTAAATTACGTTGATAATAAAAACTGCTTGGTCTGCCAGAAAACACTAGATTGCTTTGATTAACATAATTATCTCTGCTTAGTATCCCTAAAGGAATTGCTTGTGGCATATTTCCTAAAGTTACCGAGGTGTAAGAAATAGTTGATACACCATCAGTAGGTATAATTCTAAAATACTGAGCTGCTAATGCACCTGTTATTTGACTCCATGTAATAGATCCAGAAGCTGCTACAGCAGCTGTAGATAAATCTGTGCTTGCAGAGGTTCCTACCGTTGTCCATGTGACATTATCAGGACTAGTCTGAAATGTTACAGGAATAGCAGTAGCTGACCATTTAATCCCAATAAAATTAACAATAGTATCCGTAGTAAAATTAACCAAGTAAGAAGTAGCTACTGCAGTCACTGTCCCACTTAACTCTTGCAAGATATTAAGATTAAGATTGAGCACATCAACTGTGCCTTTAGGCAAAGTTACAATCTGATTGTTTTCATAAAGGGGTAAAATTTGTTCTTGAATACACCAGCTAGGAGTTTTTATATTAGCCAGTTCATCGAGCATGAACGCCAAAGAATCCATGCCATAAGACTGCATTTCAGATGTGATGGATTGCGCGGGTAATCGACACCGCCTGTAGGCGTGATCAATTACTTTTAAAGCATTAAACGTAGTTACACTTACATTATCAGAATAGGCCATATCTCTACCGTCATACTAAATGAATGGTTGCTGATACAGCATACCCCTTTTTACATATGAATTACTTATCCGCGTTTCATAACACCCATTTGTTTAAAGCCCTTAAGAGCTGTAGATCTATTAACAGCAGCAAGCTTACTACCCTTGTCCATTGTGCCAACAGAAGAGTAAGCCTTACGACCCATAGATTTTTCCATGCCCTTACTTTCATCTCTTCGAGACTTCATAGACTGAGATTTTTTACCATCACGCGAACCTAATGACTCGTCTAATCTGTCATCATATCCTTGCTTGGCCCGACCCCCTTTAGCTTTATCCATTGTTCCAACACGAGAATAGGCTCTTTTTCCCATAGCCTTTTCCATGCCTTTACTTTCATCTCTTCTTGCTTTCATAGATTGAGAATTTCTGCCATTACTCATTCCTAATGACTCATCTAACCTATCGTCATATCCTTGCTTTCTCATGCTACCTCCTTTGGCGGCTTTCTTAGTGTTCATTTTGCCTAAAGTTTCAGCTAGTCTTGCACGTTGCTGGGTTTTTTTACTTGGCTTTTTACCATCAATCTTTTCCCCTTTAGCAGCTTTTCTTAGTTCGCCTTTAGGAATAGATTCACCCTTTTTAACTTTAAGGGTTTTACGTAAAGCCCCTGGCTTCTTAATCGCACCTTGAATCCAGTCTTTTTTAGAACCACTTTTTTTAGAGCCACCTTTGGCGTACCCTGCATCTTCATAATCGTCATAAGAGTTTGAATCATACCCGCCAGCATCGTATCCTCCAGGATCAGATTGCTCAGGCGCGTCTAACTGACCATATTGTCGTTGCGGCATCCCCGCAGCTCCTCTTTGGGCTAATTGATCTAGTCTACGTTGCCCACGATCTGCA
>CAZKAL010000001.1:31801-50605 GCA_964550995.1 uncultured Candidatus Saccharibacteria bacterium
CCACGATCTGCATCTAACCTCCTCTGTCTGTCTGATACTGACATTCCTTCTTGTTTTCGTCTGTTTGCGGGATGAGAAAGAAAATCATCAAAATTACGCGCTCGTGTTTCTGCCCAACGATCATGATTATACGCAGGAGAACTTGCTTGTGCAGCAGCCATTCTCTCTCTTTCCGCTGCTAGCATCCTCCGTTTGTCTGTTGAATCGGGGCCTTGAGAGCCGCCAGGTTGGTACATTTCATAGTCCCCAATCTTAGGCAAAGAACCTCCTTCATTAAAGTCAACTCTTTCTATTCTATCGCCTATGAGCTCTTCAATTAAAAGTTCTTGTAAGTAATCTTGCTCTTCTTGATCTCGTAAAGCCTCTGCAATAGCCATTGCTTCTATTTCTGCAAGAGTAATAGAAGAGCCCGCTCTTTCCCTCTGTTCTCTAGCAGTGGGCCGCCGCCTTCTTTCTCCATCAGTACGGCGAATTACTGGTATTTCCCTTTCTCCCTCAGATGGATCAGGACGACCAATTGTTTCCGTAACTTCTCGAATAGTAATGGATTCAGGTTCACTTGCCCCCATTATTCTTTTTGCAGCTCGTAGCTCTGCATCTGTTGCACGACCACCGCGAGCCATTTTCGCAGGTTTTCTTGCAGCTGATTTGGTGTAACCAGCTTTGGCAGGGAATTCAAAGTCTTTTACGTATTTAATAGTCATCCTCTATCTCCAGCTTGAGAAGGTGCATAAGTTTTAATACACTGTATAACTAGTGTATAGCTATCACCAGCAGCGGCTCCTACTGTACTTAACAAAAGATCATTAGTTTTAGCTGCATCAGTATTAAAACTTTTAATGCCGCCTATATCATCATAACTAATGTCATAGAGTTGATCAGCAGGGATAGTCATTGCTAGTGTGTCAGTTGTTGGATCTGTTGCATCACCTTGAAAGTATAAATAAACTGCAAGCCCTTGGGTCTGCACCCATATTTTATCAATAGCTAAACCATCACACGCTAAATTAAATGAATTGGGATTTAATGCTGATACGTCAATTTTAGTGGCTTTCGCTTCATCGGTATCAGCAATGTTTGTAAATTTTGCAACATACAAACGCTCTCCATCTAAAATAACTTCTGTACTTAGTACATTAGCCATAATTTAATTCCTTATGACAGATTATTGTTTTGCTGATACAAGACTGTTGCTCTAATTTCACCAGCAGAAGTAGCACCTGTGCTAGTCCATGTCAGTTTCAAATCTGCTGTTCCTGTATCTGCCCAAGCCAGTGCTCCACCCGCTTCAGTTGTTGGATATGCTCGACCAACTCCAGAAGCAATTGTAACTGAATATGAGTTAAGTAAACTAGTGTTGCCACCAACTGTATCTCCAATACTGAAAACACAAGTAGCACCTGCCATGACAGTAGGTTTATCAAGCACTATATCGATAATTTGTGAGTTAGCTGGAATAACAACAGTTGTATCATTTGCAGCGGAGGCTCCGCTTGCAAGAGAAGTTCCTGTTGAAAAAGTTTGAGCCATTACAACTTGACCAGTATTTTTTATGTCTGAACCAAGGGAAGTTCCTGTGGTTGCAGAAATGGTACCAGCTAAAATTGGCCCCGAAAATGTCGTCGTTCCCATTTTAAATTCCTCGCATGTGAGTTGAGTATATTAGTCTACATGCAGTCAGCTTGGCCTGTCTAATATACCTATGTAATCCAAGTAACCCCCCCAAGTTTCCTTGGGAGGGCTAAATAGTAATAATTAAACGCCAGCAGTTCCCCATATAGCACGAGGATCTGTCCAGCCTACGGTGTATCTTTCTGTTGCTTTGTAACGCATTGAGTCAGTTGCAAAGTCACCTTCCATTGATTTTTCTAAACCACGACGATTTAGTAATTTCATTCCTTCAGGTGCATCAGTTTGAACCCACCAAGCCGTATTAGATGTAATACGTGAAAGGTTAGCTTGACCGTCTGCTAGTAACCCCATTGATTTCACAGGGTTAATGTCATTGTCGGCTGTGCCTGTTTTCAAAACAGATTTTAGTAATACTTCTGCTTGGAACACATTGGCTGGGCCAGCAACAATTTGAGTAGGCGTTAATCGAATTCGTTTGCCGTTATTGTCAACTGCATTACGGATCTGAATAAGCATTTGCTCAAGAGGTGTCTGCGATAAGTTAGCAGCTGTTGTTAACTGGTTGCTAAATGTACCAGTTGCTAGAGGATGATTTGTTGCTACCAGGGCAACACCATCACCGCCTGTATAAGCTGCGTTAAACGCACGATTAAGGATATTAGCACACAATGTTTCTTTAGTTTCAATTAAAGATTGCGCTAAGTGTTTAGCATAAACCTGACCAATTCTAATGTGATCGCCATCTTCTACTAATACTTTAGTCAAGCTAAATGCAAGACCATAAACATTGTAGAGATAACGCTGCACAAAGAGAATACCGCCTGATTGATATGTTACAGCCATACCATCGGGTAGTTCAGGTGCCGCGCCAAAACCATAAAGAACAGGTTCTTCATGATAGTTACGTGGAATACCCTGCTGCTCACGGAAAACTTGTTTCCATTCGTCAGCACGTAAATCATAGACTCCGTCAAATACTTCGTTGAGTATTGGCTCAACAACTGATCGAAAGTCGGTACTTCGCATAGGAGTAGCCATAGCTCAAACCTCCTTATACTGAATTAACAGCAGCTTTATAGGCGTGCTCGTTAATACGAACAGTGGCAACTATATAAGCGTCTGTTAATGCGTCATCTACATTTCCCGAAAAGCCAGTGATCTGAAACTGACCAGATGTAGCTTGAATTGCAGTTAACTTGGTTGTAGAAAGCCCAACTGATGTTGAACCTCCTGGGCTGGCAACAGTCCAATCACATTCCTCACCAACTGCGGTTTGCACCGTAGTTCCTGCGGAAGGATTATCATACTGAACATCAAATATAATCTCAGGATCATCATAAACCCAAGCAATTATATTTGTGCCAGAAGTGGACGCGGGCCAGAAAGGCGATAAAGATGGTTTTCCAGTAGAATCATCATACTGAACACCTGCAAAAGTGCCGAGTAGAGTAATTCCATCAACGGTACCTGAACGGGTTCCGTCTGATGTTCCTAGCTGAATAACACCATCATCAGTCAATTTGACTGGATCACCAGAGAATATGTTTTGTGCATATCCCGAGGTAATAGTATAGGCTTTCGCCGTAATTCTTCCACTATTGTGGTAACTCGGACGAAAACCAAATGGTGCGCTTGTCGATGACATAAGCTGCTCCTCTGGTTAATAGATTGTTTGCCAAGGAAGCCTCTATGTTTTTAATACTCAAAAGAAGCTTCCCGATCTTGTCCTAATTCCAAATTTCCGTCACCTTGGGTAATTTTAGTTTTAGATGCTCGTGCTTGTTCTTCCAAAAATTCTGCCGTATCAGTAAGCTTACCCTCTTCACGTAAGGGTGCATCATGATGGGCTTCCATCATATATTTCTCAAATAAAGAAATAGGAAGTTTAAAAGCTAACATCTCATTAACGCCAATAAAACCTTCCCAGTCGCCTGTTTTGATTGTTGCATAATCCCAGCCAGGAACATCTTCTGGCTTCACAGGCTCATAACCCAATCTTATACGTTGCTGGATTGAATCACGAGGGTTAGTTGTAGTTAGCCAGCACATATGCCAGCCTTCGATGTCGGGTAAATCAGGTAATGAGGACTGAAATAAATTTTGACGGAACATTTCTACTCGCTCATCTTCTGTTATTTCTCTGTTTTCGCTTATCGCACGATCAGTCATTGCGCGGCTTCCACGATCTTTACTAGAAGATTTTTTTAAGCGTTCGTCTGTCATTTTATCGCTCCTTTCAGCGATTGAATTAAATATAAACTTTGTTTATTTAAAATGTAAAGTTGTTTTTACTGATTATAGCTCCCAATGAGAAAGCCAATTACAACAATAAGCACTGCACCTAATAGCCCTTTCCAGTTTTTTTGTAAGAAAGATGAGCTTTCATAAGCCTCATTTACGTTAGGCGTTTTAGGGTTATCTGCCTTAAATCTTCCTGTAGCAGTACGTGCTCTTTTCTTTGCTTTTGCTAAATTTTTATTTTTGCTAGTATTTTTTGCCATTATACATTTTCTTTATCATATTGAGCATAACTTTTAACATAACGATTTCGTAGCACAGGATCATCCCACACCCCTGCTTCAATTAATGCCTGTTTTCTTTCAGGGCTAATGTAAATTTCTTTACGAGTAGAAGTAGGCGCATGTTCACGTCCTGAACCCATTGCTGGCCCCCCGCGTGGCTTACGTGAATTTTTTTGCGAAGAAGAATTATCTCCATCAAACCTTTCAGGAAGTCTACGAGATGCTCTTACTTTTAATTCATCCCAATATTCTTCAGTTTGAGGATTGTAGCCATCTTTAGCCAGAGACTTATCAATAGCCATAACAATTGCAGAATCTTCATCCCTTCCCTGGGCATCATACCAAGGGTTTTCTTCTATAAACTGTTGTGCATGATACATGGTACGATCATCAACTTGAGGGGCTGCAGCCTGTCGTGACTGGGCTGTGGCACGTTGCTTGTTGTATTGTAACTGATTAACCTTTGCAATTGCTTCATCTCGGTAACGCATAGCTTGTGTTACATCTTCGCCATTACCATTTTCTACTGCTTTTGCTATGACTTGGTCAGCCATTTCTGCTTCTTGAGCTGCTTGATGAATAGCAGAATCTAGAGCGTGTAATTCCCCTTGTTGAGATTTTTTTTCTTGTGCTGTTAATCTTCGCTCTAAATTTTCATTACGACTACGTAAAAAATCTAACTCGGTTTTGTCTCTTTTAATAGCAGCGTCACGGCGTTCTTTTCGTTCTGTTTTTTCGCGCCTTCGTCGTTGGCGTATAGCTTCACGTTCTTTATCTTCTTGAGCTTCTAGCTCTTGTTGAGGAACGGTTTCACTATCTTCTTCAACCACCTCTTCAGCTTCAGAAGCATCATGTTCAGCTTCTTCAACTGGCGGTTCTTCCACGATAATAATTTCTTCATTTTCTTGATCTTCTTGTTCTTCGTCTATTTCTGTTAATACAGTTTCACCAGTAGCCATAATTCATCTCCTTCGTCAGATGAAAGCCTTGATCATTAAAGGGTCACCAGTAACCTGCCCAATAATATCAAGGTCATTAAATATTACAAACATTGCAGATTCATTTGCATCATTATCAGGTATAGTTACTTCCCACCTATCACCGCCATACTTGGCTACACGCACAAATTCACCTTTTTTACACCAGTCACCTTCAGGCCATCCCTTCATGGTATCTCTATTTTTAAAGGCTAATGGCCCTAAAGAAATTATTTTACCAATCTGAGTGTTCCATTTTTCTGTGTCTTGTGTCTCACTGCTTAAAATAATACCGCCAGCAGTTTTTCTTTTTGCTGTTCGTATTTGAACCAGAACGCGGCTTCCAAAAGGCTGTATTCCTGCATCTACTGCTGGAAAAGCCTCTGCTAAAGCATCCTCATAAGTCATTGTCGCTATATTCCTCTTCGCTTAAATGTTGTAAAAGTAAATTAATAGCTTCTTCATAACCAGCTACCATGCCTACCCTATAGCCGTATTCAAAATTATCCCGATCTACAGGCCGCCTTAGAGCATCAAGTGCAAAATTTGACTGGTTTATCTTTAAAAGATTCAGAAACTGAGATTCACGCGGCATATACTACTGTCCTGTAACTTTATAGCCAGCAGCCATGCGTTTTCTTTGTGGTACATCAGGAGAATCATAATTTACTGACCCTCCCTTTCCATAACCTGCAGCTTTTTTGGCTGCTGCTATTCCCTTTTTAGTGTAAGGGTATTTTTTTCCTTTTACTGTGGGCATTGGTATCTCCTTTAAGGTGAAGGATCAGGATCAATCCCTGTTCCTGTGCTTACAGCTACTTTTTCATCTGTAGCTATTTCTGCAGCAGCTAACAATTTAGCTGTTTCATTATCACTTGTATTAATGCGTTCACGGGTGGCTAATTCAGCTAATTTACGTTCATTTTCATTAGCTTCACGCTGTCTTTGTCGTTCATTTTCGTTTGCTTCGCGTATATTTTGCCGTTCTGTTTCGCCCATTTCACGCAATCCTTGAAGCTGTGCATCTTCTTGGCGATCTATTTCTTTTTCACGTATCTTAGCGGCTTGGATCTCAGCTGCTTGTTGCATTTTTAACTGATCCATTTGTGTTTGATGGGTAACTTTCATTTGATCAAGCTGCATACGCGCTGAATCCATTTGCAGTTTTGCTTGATCCATTTGTGTTTTCTGAGCTAATTGATCTTGCTTAATTTGAGCTCCTAATTCAGCAATTTTCATGCGTTCATCATTAGGCATTGGAGGCTGTGGTTTGTATTGCTGTGCAGCTGCGTATATTTGGTCTAGTTCTTGTCCAAATCCCCCTAACTGGTTTTCTATAAATTTTTGCACTTCAATAATAACAGCTACTTCTTGTTCTGCTTCTTCAGGAATAAGCTCACGACTTTGCGCCATGCTAATTGCGTTATGAGACTCTATTAAATAATAATTTAAAAGATGATCCCGTAGGTGTATTGCCATAGGATACAAAAAATCAGCCACTACAGTAGGGTTGCTGCCAAATAACGGAGACTTTAAAAATGGTAAATGTACTTGCATATGCGCCAAGTGGTCTTGTTGCGGTAATACATAGATAGGCTGGCGCATTGCAGATGCTACATTTTCAGTTACAGGATCTCTATCTTCTGACCCTGGTTGAATTTTAAGAACTTCTTCAGAAGGAATTTTAAGCGTTCGCAAAAACATTTCTTCAATAGCTCTTTGATCATACATTTGCGGCAAAGTTGCAGCTCGTTGCATAATAGCTTGTACTTGAGCAAATCTTTGGGCTTCACTAAAAATTGCTGGGTTGCTTATGGGAACAACATCAGAAGGCCCATCAAAATCTTCTACTGAAATTGTAAGCCCTGCTTCTAACCCGTCTAAATCTTCTTGTGTATAGTATGCGCTATTTATACGATGTAGTATATCGAGACACCGCGCCATTGACCCATGTAAACGCGAATGAATAGAACTAAAGACCACCATCCCCTGTTCAATAATAGCCATAGTTGTGCCAACAGGAGCATTTGGATTCTGCTCATTAAATTTTTCAAAGCTGGTTTGAACTACACCCTTTCCAGCATTTACGAGAAAACCTAGCAACTGAAACAGAGTAGGGCTTGGGCCAGCAAACGGTAATGGCATAGCAAGTTTTCTTACATCATCAATTAATGCGCCGCCTTCCATTTCTACTATTTCAGTAGGCTGCACATTTATAGTCTGACCGTTTGGCCCCCCCTTAAGTTTTAATAAAGTAGGAACATTTTGAATATAAGCTGAATCCAACAACGCACGTAATGCGCCTGTTGCTGCCCCACTCAATCCACCAATCATATGCGTTAGGCCAATAGGATAAGCCCCACGCCAAGGAACAAACGGAAACTCAACTATCCACATTAGTTCATTGTGGCGTTCATCATTCGGCTCCCAGTTTCGATAAAGAGAAAGAGGCTTTTCTGTAGTTTTATCAATGCTTAAAATGTAAGGAAACATTCCATCGCCAAAGTCAAGCGAAGTGTAAACTTCAAAAATAGTTCTTAAACCATCTTCATTGTAACTTGTGTTTTGTTTGCCTTCTATTTTTTCATTGGCTTTGGCTGCATCGCTAAATTCTGGTTCATTAGGTGAAGGCAGATCTACATCACTATACATTCCAACATCTACGCGCTTGTGGTATTCCATTTTGGTAATGTACTGCACATGCGTTTTACGTTCTGCTGTATAAAAATTAGTAGCAGAAAATGGCAAATAAACATCATCAATAGGAACAAACTCTGAAGTAGGACGGTTATACTGCGCGTTCCACATAAATTTCATATATTGACCACCGCCTAATGGTAGCTGAGTGCTTAATTGTTCAAGCTCCGAACGGAACTCAACCATTTGCTCAGTAGTTTGCCAATTTAAGAAATCTGTTTTGCGCCGCGCTTTTTCAACATTTTTTGTATTAGACTCGCCTAATATTTTACTTTTAACAGGGCCATTCGGGGGAAACACTTCTTTAATAAATCTTGCACTAAAGTCTACGCACGCTTCAACTAGCATAGGATGAACAACTTTATTTGCGCCACTAAACTGCGCTCCACCAGGAGCATCATCACCTAATCCTGTCCTACGTAATCCTTCTTCGTATTGTTTATCTCGTTTTTGACGCGCTTCTTTATCGCGTTCAATTTTTTCCATTAAGTCATTAACAGCTTCTTTGAGCATAGACTCGTCAACATCATCGAGGATATTGGCAAAGTGATCTCGTTGTTCTTTTTCATTTTCTAGACGAGGGCCAAGGCGAATAACAGCTCCCCCGTCTTGAGTATTTTCTACATCTAATTCTTCTTCTGAAACTTCTACGGTTTCTCCCTTTTCAATAATATCTTCTTCTTCCATAGAAATATCAGTCATAAGCTTCTTCCAATATCATGTTAGCACGCTCTTCAATTTGAACAGGGTCATACTCTACCATACTGCTTTCTTCTATCATCCCGCCTTCAGCCATTTTTGGAGCATATACATCAGGGTAGACTAAAGTTAAATCAATGTATTGGCCTGAAGGAGTGTTATACCCTCTTGGCGGCATTATTCCTTCAGATGAGCGTGAAAGAAGATATTGATAGCGTTCTTCAGGGGACGCTGTATAAAGAAGCTGATCTTCTTGGCTCATGCGTTGAGCGTCTACCCCACTTCCAGGCCGTGTTGACCAGAAGCCTGAAGGAAGAAAAGTACGCCGACTACGCCCACCTAGCAAAGAAGAACTTCCATCGTCTATCACTTCTTCAGTTTCAGTTTCTTCTCCTAATAAATAATCTTGAGGTGTGTCTCCGCCAATACTGGTTAACCCTGACTGTTCATCTTCTTCATCCATAGCATCAAAACCTTTTTCGTTCATATAGGAATAGTGAACAATACCAAAAGGTGTGTTATATGAACCCTTATAAGTATAATGATCTTCAGGATCGTCAAGATGTGATTCTAACCCAGGAGATACTGGGTTATCGTAAACAGCTTGTAAATTCGGTTGATACCCCATTGGATCTATGTTTGCTATTACATCAGCTAAAGCAGCTTCAGCTGCTGCATCTGCTGCATTTGCCTCACCAATAGCAGCGTCAGCTTCTGCTTCAGCTACAGCTGCGCCATGATCTGCATCGTCTTGACCATCAGTAGAGCCTTCTGTGCCTTCTCCACCCATAAAATAATAACGTGCATGAAGATCAAATAGGTTTTTTGGAACGCCTCTTCTACGTCTGTTGTTCATCATTTTATCGCCTTCCTCGCTGCGGATCATAATACTTCTTTGGTTTGGGCTTCCATTTAAATCGTGCTCCTACGTAGTCAGGGTTATATTCAACTCCAATAGAGGTATCCTTGTTTAAATTACGTTGCGCGTCTAACCAAGCCCTTCTATTGGCAAAGTCATATCCCCCTAGCACTATATTTTTATTGTTTCCAAATTGTCGCCCTATATTTATTCTAGACGCTTGGTTTTCAGGTTTATAACCAGCACCAATATGAGTTGAGGCTGACTGCTTGTTTTTATTATCTTTATTCAGGCCATACTGAAAAGCTAAATCTAGTAATTTTTTATTGGCTCCTTCTGCGCTTACTCCTAGCCCCCGTATTGGCTCCGCTGTAACGCTCCACTGAACAGGAGGTTTAGATTTTATAGTGATTAGATCACGCGCTGGGTTAAAATTATCATTAAACCAAGCGTCAGCTGCATCCCCTCCACGCTCTGAAACTATTTGGTTTATTTTATTTTGAAATTGTGGATGGAGCACGCGCCCATCTTTACTTCTAAGATTTTCGTATCTTTCCCTAAACGAAGGAAATTGTGTAGGAATTGACGCATCATTTTCTTGCGCTGGATCAGGTTTTTTTGGGCGCGGATTGTAGGCAACAGAAGGATTAACCCGTTGCAATAAATCATGAAAAGAACTTTTTGTACCTGACCTTGGAAGAGGCTTTGTTATGTTAGGGTCACGAGCTTGCCACTTTCCAGTACGGGGATTTTTGAAAAGGCCGCCTTCCTTATAACCTTTATCTTGAAGAAACCTTAAAAATTTATCGTCAATAAACTGGGAGGGAAGCCCTTCGCCTGGTATACCTCGTGTTACGTTCATCCCCCATTTACTTGCATCTATTTGTTTTTCTGGTGGCAATCTACTGTGCCAGTCCCTAAACATATGCTGATGAGGTACAGGCTCAAACTTACCTGCCAAGCTGCGTCCCGTTAAAATAGTAGGAAAGGCTGGATGAATATCAGGTCTATATAAAGGGGGCGCATTATCTATTGTAAAGAGTCTGTTTCCTGCAGCGTAAGTAGGACGAACCTTTATTTTCCCTAGCCTTCCTGTTTTTTTATAAATAGCTTTTTGTTTAGGGGTTAAATGAGGAGTGTAAAGATCAGGGTCAGTATAATTTTCTACAATTTCATTCCAGTCTACCACTTTTTGCAATTTTCTTTTGCCGCCCATTGTTGTCGGCCTAAAACCCTTATTTTTATATTCTGTTGAATCTCCTTTAGTTACAAGGTCTGCGATAACGCGGCGCATAGGAAAAGACCCCTTATTAGCTTTGTTCCACAGGGCTTTGTCCGTAATTTTGAAGGGCTTGTCATCAGCGTCTCTAAAGGCTTTATCAATTTCTGCCAAGTCTTTAATATTTTTATTAAGCTTGCCTTCGAGCTCCGAATTTAAATTATCAATGTTTTTAAAAAAAGAATTTTTTATTTTTCCAAAAACTTTTTTATTACTAAACAACTGTTCAGGGCCTCCCACTGCAGTTGTCCACACGACATCATCAGACGTTTGTCCCAATATACGACTAGCTGCCCCTTTATCCATGACAGCCCATGTCGGTATTCTTTCCGTTTTAAAATCTGGGAGATCTATTCCCATTATAGAAAAAGAAGAGCCACCACCCAACTCAGGGCTTGTGCGGTCAGCTCCAGTAGCTATAATTGTTTTTCCTTCGGTAGCAATGTCAGTAAATTTTTGTATTTCTTCTTTTTTCCTTTTCTGTTCTGCTTTCATATAGGCAGCAGCGCGGTCTACATCTTTAAACAGATACCTATCCGCTAACTCAGCCAAGCTCATGCCTTCACGAGCTGCAATTTTGGCTGCTAATTTTCCTACTAGACCACCCCCCGAAAACATAGGCAGTCCTTCAAGAATCTTTTCTCGCATCTTGGGGGTCATAGTAACGGATAATACTTCACCGTCCTCCGTACCCTTAAATTTCTCACGCCCAATTCTTGCTTTAGGGTCAAGCTTTTTAAGTAACTTCTTTAACCGCTGGGGCATAATAACATCATAATATTCTATATTACCGTGACCCCCAAAAAATTCCAGTTTACCGCCCACCAATAAATCTTTACCTTCTAAAGAAACAGTAAATGGCTTGCCCTCAAGCGTCTTTTTTGCATTTCCAAAGTCTTTTATTTCTTGTGTTATTGGCTTTCCTCTCGCCTTCTCAAGCCAGAAGGCTTTATTACGAGATTTTTTTATTAATTTTTTAGCTCTTTCTTCTCCCACAATAGACGCTAATTTTTCTTTAGGAACCGTTTCTTTATAAAATGGTTCAAACTTCCCCATAGGAAGTTGTGAGTCAACATCATAAACTGTTAATTTTTTTGTTACAGGACTCCACTGCATAATACTAGGAAATGCGCGTTGTCCCGAACGCAGTGCTATATCCTTGCCAGGGCTAAAGGTTATCTTTTCATAATCCCCTTTAGCCGCTTCAAACAACGCACGCTTTAAAGCAAGGTCTGTCCACTTACTCGTTTCTGTTACAAAGGGAGCAGTGGGCACGCCGCGATCAAGTATTTCATCTATTGCCCGAAGCTCCTTGCCCATTTTTTCCCTTTGTTTTTCCCAGTCATTGAGCATAGACTCATCGACATCCCAACCCTTATAAGTGCTGTCCTTTTTATACCACTCTTCAGCAGCTTTAGGGTTACTCTTCTCATGTTCTTTTATTTGTTTCTGTAGTTCCATACGGTCTGCTGCATAATTTCTCTTAGGGTCTTTAAATCCTTCTTTTTTTCCTGTTTGGCCCCAGTCTGACTGGATTTCTTCAATGTGTAGAGATTTTTTGTCTGTTTTTCTATTTATACGATCTGTCATACGCAGATGGGCAAGAAGATTTTTTTCTGGAAAATGCCCCTGCACAAAATCTTCTCCTGCTGATCCTGACTCACCCCCAAATTCGGCTTGTTCAATCGCCAGCATTTCGTCGCTTTCAACGTCTGTTAAGTTGCGGCGCGCAGCTATGTTATTTAGCTCGTCGTATCTGGCTGCATTTGTGGCTGCGTCTGAAGTGCGTGAAGGAAGAAATAATTCAATTTCACGATAGTTTTCCCCGCCTAGAAGGGTAGAATCTGGATAAAGAGCTTCTGGGGTTAATATGGGAGAATCCAACTCCATTCTAACAACTTCTCTAACTTCTGGCGCACGATTTTGAAAGTATTCTCCCACTTCTTTGCGGGTGATCGAAGGGCGGCCTTCAAAATAACGCATAAAGTCTGCTTCATTGAGCTCATCATCTTTAACGCCAGCTTTTTTTAACATGGCTGCAAATTGCTGGGGTTGCCCTTTTGCTTGTGGCAAACGAGAAGTCGCTTCTTCTCCATAACTATAGAGCCCAACAGGAGAAACTTTTCGTTGGTAGGGTGGGGTATCAGAACTTGGTGTCTTGGTGGGAGCTCTTTCGGCGTGAACTGTCATGCCTGGATATTCTTGTTTAAGACGCGCACGTAAAGGGTCATAGGCTGAATCATCAGGGACTTGTGCAGCGGCTTTGCGAATTCGCCCCTCATTGCGCTTGTCTCTAAGTTTTCTTATGCCAGCTCCCCCCGCCTTAATAGCTCCATAACCAGCAGCTCCTGCGGGTGCTCCCAGTGCCCCGCCAACAATCGCACCCTCTAGTCGTTGGCCTTCTTTTGAATAACCAGCTCCCGCCACTGCACCCTCGGCAGCTCCTACACCAGCGGCGCGTGCGTAAGGATTGTTAATGGCCTTTAAACCTGCGCCAGCAATTTTTCCTGCGCGTATCGCCCCTAAGCCTGGGATTATCATAGTAGGCAATGCGCCGCCAATCTCTCCGACAGTGCTTACAATGGGATTGTTTTTTGCGTAGGCTTCGTTCTTGGCGCGAATGTCAGCAACAATATCTTCATAGCTCCCCTTGCCAAGCTTCGAGCGTAGCCACGCTTCGCCCTCATCACCCCAGCCAAATAATGTCCCCTGGCCTAAAATGTTTCTAAAGGCTTGCGTAGTAGGAGAATAGTCTACAGGCCCTCCCTTGTCCCATTTTACCCTGTCGGCCCAATACGCTGCAGAGCTCTTGCCTTTAGCAATGTTTTTAGCGTGCCGACTTTTAAAAGACTTCCTCTTGGCTTTCATTTTAGCCGACTCACCCGCCTTTGGTGCGCCAGCTGTACTTGCGCCTTGTTCTCCAAAACGAATTATTTTGTCCTTGCCATTAACTTTAGTCTTAACAATGTGGGATTTAGTTGGGTGGTTTGGAGTGCGTCTTGGCGTATCCGTTTTAAGGGTGTTCTTGTCAACACGACCACCCGTTGCCTTCGATGCCCTCTTCTTGATATCAAGCGCAATTGCTATAGCTTGTTTGCGTGGCTTGCCTTCGCCTAACAATGTTTCAATATTGCGTGAAACAGCAGCTTTAGAGTTAGACTTGTCTAACGGCATTTAATGCTCCTACTTAAACTCCATGCAAAACACTATCACTACAATTATAAACAAAACACAGAAAATAAATATTTCCAGCTCTGTCATGACACAATGGCAACCGCCTATCTGCGTTTAGAAAATTGAGGAACAGCAGCCTTTACCTTCTTTTTTCTAAACAATTTATCTATCAGCCTCTTAAATAAATACATAGCCAACAGCAATAATGCAATACAAATAATATCTACCCATATTCCATATCCTGTTTGGATGCTATTTCCCATTAACGAAACAGGCGCGTTTTGTGGGACTGCCGTTTGCTCAATTGTAACGCTGCTCGTTTCAGGATTAACAGTAATGGTCTTATTCATTTTACGATTTCCTGTGTTTAATTCAGTATACGAGATCCGAACCTTTAATATAATTTCCGTATATTGCTTCGGCTTGATCTTGAAGGGCTTTTAAATTGCGGCGTTCTAAAGCACGTAAACCACATTCACACAAAGATTCTGTTTGGGTGGGGTCATGATTCTCACATCCCGTTTTCTTTTCAGACATTGCTTGCTCCTTATGCAGCGTAAGGGTTGATGCGTTCTACAGGCTGGCTTGGAACCGCGTCCATGTCTCTAGCTTCAGGTAAAGAAAACCAGCCATCATTTTTGAAGTATATAATTGCCTGGGTAAAAGTATCCACATAGTCGTCGTGTTTTCCTACTGGGAACTTGTTAAGCTCACTAATAAAACCTGATGCCCAACTAACAGGATGCCCAGGGCTTTTCTTGCTTTCAGGAATCCAGCATAGGCCAAGCTCTAGTGTTGGTGCTGCCTGGTGTGCGCGGCTGATCTTGTCGGCGTTGCCAGGGTTGTATCCTATAGCTGGCACCTTGGCTAACCTCAGATCCTGAAGCAGTGACTGGCCCGATGCCTTGGCTTCGACGAGTATACGATCTGGTCTTTTAGCTTTTCCAAAGGGATTAGTATCACTTAGCCCTCCATATTCCATCGCCCAGTCTTTAACTGCACGCGAACGTAGGTCAGGATACGATAGGTGCTCCGACCATGCGTCTATCAGCATGACTTGGCGTGATCCTTCATGGGTAAAGATTGCGTACACTGTACAGGCCGTAGGATCGCCCGTTGATTTCTCAGTGAAGGCGCAGTCATACGACTGTAAGATATACTCGAAGGGGGGAAGAGTCTTTTCATGAGGCCATAGCTCGAAGCAGCTCGTCTTAAGGATACCACCCTCAGAGGGCGAAGGATCTTGCTGCAGCTGACCTGATGCTCCATACACACCTAACAGTGTCTTGAGGTTATTGATCTCTTCACGACCAAACCTCTCAGGGCAGATCAGCTCGTTCTTTTCTGTTCGAGGATCATATGCGCCGAGCACTGTTGATCTTTTGACACCATCAAACTCAGCGGGAATGAGGAGATGTTCCCACCCGCCAATGTCCTCGATTATATGTCCTGATATATCTCCCTGGTGAAGCCGTTGCATAACTGTGACCATGATATCTTCTTTAGGGTTATTCAGTCGAGTCGACCAAACCGAATTAAACCAGTCTATGGCCGTTTCTCGGATAGTATCAGATTGGGCTTCGCTCGCAGAGTGTGGGTCATCAAGTAAGAGTCGACTGCCGCCCTCTCCAGTTGCAGTACCTCCCACACTGGTACTCGCCCTAAAACCTGACATACTATTCTCGTATCTAGTTTTGACGTTCTGGTCACCTGAGAGCGAAAACATATGACCCCAGCGTTCTTGATACCAGGCTGACTGCACTAATCGTCTTGCCTTCAGGTTATCCCTGATGGACAAGGTGCCTGAGTAGCTCGCGCATAAAAACTTCTGTGCAGGATCTGTAAGCCATTCCCACATAGGCCACATAACAGAAACTATAGTAGACTTGCTGTGACGGGGGGGAATGTTTATGAGCAAGCGTTTTATTTCTCCTGCGCTACAAGCTTCGAGGTGCTCACAAATGGTTGCAATGTGCCAGCTCTCGATAAACGGAACACCTGGTTCGACTACGGGCCAAGCTTGCTTAACAAACTGGTATAGAGATCCTTCGGCACTCCTACGCTCTCGCTCAGCTCGTAAGAGATCGAGCATAACAGCTGGTGTTGGCCCGTTCATTTTTTATGCTCGATCTTTTGCATGATCGTCTCCATGCTTTTTAATTCATCATCACTGAGCTGGCGCAGATCGACAGCTGCCAACTGGATAGGCCCACCACCTTCGCCTGTTACTTCCTGCTGGATCTTATCTCCGTAGACTTTGGGTAGCATCTTGGAGAGCATCCATCGCCTGGCATCAAACTGGAGCCGAGCACGTTGCGCTTCGACGGAGCTTTCAGTCGGTTGGTCTGCGAGTTCGAGCACTTCGTCTGCCAGAAGCTCCCAGCCGAGGGCTCGCGCGCGCGTGTATTGTGAATTAAGAGCGAGCGCGGCGGGATCATTAGCATCATTCAACCAGCGTAAAAAGCCTTGAGGTGTAGGAAGATTCTTCTTACTTCTGAGTGCAGCTCTCAAAGATTTACCCGATGCAATCTGCTCACAAACATAGCTGGTCACTTCCTGCCTATTATACTCTCGTGGACGGTGACGTGGTTTCTTAATTTCAATCGTGTCATTTTGACTTTTGGAATTCGCACGATTGACTTTAGACTGAGGGGATTTAGGTAGGTTCAAGGGTATGACTTTTGATTTTTTAGGCATGGCGTTATCCTAAAGCTTTTTTTATGTGCTTTGCAACTAATTTGATCGTTTTTTTGATCGTGTTTTTCCCTATAGGGATTATGAAGAATAAACGATTGGAATTGGTAAGCATATAATCTCCTCCATTTGGGGGCATAAAGCCCCCCCATTATGGCGATTGATGCATTAATTTTGCCCCGTAATTTTAATCGTGTCATTTTAATTGTTTTTTTAAATAAACGATTGAAAAAAAATCGCACGATTAAAATTAATCTTGGTATTTATTTCTCTGTATTTCTGTGTATTCTCTCTTACATTCCTCGGCATATTCTTGAGCTGTTACGTCAGCCTGTTCGGGTGACATTCCCATTCGAGTGAGCTCCATCCACTTCGTTCTATAGAGCTGATCATAATTATACATTGTCATCTATTTTACTCCTAAGTTTGATAATTAAGAAAAAAAACCATCTTATCTTTAGTTGTTGGAACATCCATTTCCTCAACAGCCCATCCGTGACAATCTATGAAACTATCTCTAATAGCGGCCCATTTTCCATCACTTGGGTGACAAACAATATCATCATTATAAAGCATGGCTTCCTCGTGATCGGGTGGAATAAAAGTTTTAATATAGCCTCCAAAAGCTTCTGTTATCCATTCGGTTTCTATATGCTTAAGCAATGTCCGAGCTTCTTTTTTAGTTTTACACCAATGCACCTGCATATCATCTGAATAATAAACACGAAACTGCACTCTATATATCTTCATTTTATTTCTCCTACCAGCTATAAGCAATGTGATTTAAAAATATAAGCATATCCCTTTTGTTTGTAGGTATGGTTATCTCCTCAACAACCCAGTTCATAGCAAAAAAGTGATCCCTCGCTTCCTCTGTCTCTTCAACGTAATAAACAATATCATCAAGGTTTTTAGGTAGAACATACGTCCCATCATGACCTTCATACTCTTCCACCGCGTCATCTCTTAATGCATCTTGGATGAAACGACGCACCTCTGATTGGCTTGACAGCCACCTCATCTCAGTACCGCTATCTCCTAAGAGGCCACTACGCCACTGCACTCTATAAATCTTCATTTGATTTACTCCTTGGGGGGCACTGGCCCCCCTGTTAGTTAATGTTATAAGTTATGATTGTGTTCCGTCTCTTGTACCGTAGATCTTATCCAGTAATTTTACTGTGCTTTCGATCATACAATGCTCTTCACTTTCTTCTTCTAACTCTACCCAGGCATCCCCGTCCATTTTCTTCGCCAGTTTTAAGACATACTCTGCTGGGCCATTAAACATAAGACGGGCTTTTTCTATATCCAATTCTTCCGTGTCCTGGGCAGCTGTTACTTCCCATCCATTTAATTCTAATTCTTTAATAATACTATCCATTTTAATTCTCCTGTTATTTGTTATGAGTTATTTTAACCTTGTTAGGCAATCGTCACGACTTTGGTGACAGTTGTCTTTTTGTTGGCGGCATAAAACTTATTATAGTTTGGGTCTAGCACTTTAAGTCGATCAACTACCTTACTCTTCGGTACATTTATCGTAACCCTTTCATCTACCCTTACTGTACCACGAGATGTTTTAACTTTCTCACCAGTTGAAGTAACAGTACAGAAGTGTTTCTTAGCTTCGGCTAATGCCTTGAGAACTCTATCGGCTTCTTCCTTAAGATCAAGACAGCTTTCAGCGGCTTCGATTTTAATCTCGTTGGTGAGGTTCTTTGCCATGATTATTCTCCTTCGTTATTAGTTATCTTATAGTACTTATATAGTGCTTTTATATGTGTTTACAAGAGGTTAAGGTAAATAAATTTATTTATTTATATTAATTATACATACCACCACAGTTGACCCAATGGTTCTGCTGTGGTACTATTCAGAGACATAAGTATCTTATAACTAATAACAGGAGTAAACAATTATGAACATTAATGAACTAGACCCCGTCACTCTTTCTAAATTGCTCAAGGAAAGCCCTGAGCTAAAAGAAGCAACACGCAAAAAGAAAACAGTTACCTTTACGAAAGAGCATTGTAAAAAATACGCTTACAAAATATTAGACATTACAGGTGACTTGAGTAGCAGGGATAGAGATCGTGTTTTGAACTTAGCACTTAAAATTAATAAAGTATAAACACAGGTTCAAAATGCAAACGAGAATGAATAGTTTTATCGAGGCCATAACTAACGCAGTAATAGGGTTAGTCTTATCTTTCCTGTTCACCTGGCTCGGTCTTGCTCTTTTGTTCGATGTGAACTTTACAGCTCAGC
>CAZKAL010000002.1:0-29210 GCA_964550995.1 uncultured Candidatus Saccharibacteria bacterium
ATGGGCTTACTCCAGCACATCATTATCCATTTGAAGAAGAACTAAGCAAAATACGTGGTGGAGAATCTATGGAAACTCGAAACACTATTCGTAGCAAAATTGTTATGCCAGGAGAGACCGTTCCAGAAAAGCTAAAAAGCAACTGGGCAATGTATGGTATTGATGGTTTATTATCTCGTCACGGGCTATTTGAGGCAGGAGTCGCAGTGTTATTAGCGCCAATTAGTATGAAAACTGCTATTCCTACAGAAACAGATATTGAAACTATGGTAGAAGTTGGTTATGAAGAGACATTTAAACGAGCAGCTCGCGAGATTGCATTACTAGAGATGTACGAGAAATTTTATGAAAAAGGCTGGACAATTAAGCTTTCTCGCAATGTTAGGAATTATTTAGGCCCCATTATTATAAAAACAGTTACACTAATATGGTTTAGCGCTATGCGTGATGCCGGACTTCTTAGGGGAAAGAAGTAGTATTGACAAATGTAAGCATTAGTGGTATTATGATTAAATGGGAGTGTTATGCGCATAATAGCTGGAGAATTCAAGAGTAGGGTACTAAAAGACCCGAAAGGTCACAAAACTCATCCAATGAGTGAGAGAATTAGGGGTGCACTATTTAATTCTCTTGGTGACATTAGTGGTAAGACATTTTTAGACGCTTTTGCTGGAACTGGTTCAGTGGCAGTTGAAGCTTTATCAAGAGGCGCTGTAGATGTACACGCTGTGGAGATTAATCCTGATGCTTTTGAAAACTTACAAGATAACAGAAACAAAATTACTGATGAAACAAGATTGAAAGTTCACAGAGCAAATGTAAAAACTTGGTTAAAAAATAATGGTAAGTATTTTGATTTAATTGTTGCAGATCCGCCGTACGACAAGGTATCTATGCCGGCACTAGAGGTTGTAGCTAGTTATGTAGAACCAAATGGAATCTTTGTAATTTCTCTGCCACACGCAGAACATTTTTCAATGAAAGGTATGAAAAAGTTAGATGAAAAGAGATATGGAAACGCCAAACTGGTCTTTTATAGGAAGTCAAAGTAGGTTATAATAGCCGAGATTCCATACGGTAGAAAATGGAATTGGTAGAAATTTAACATATAGTAGATTCTTTTGATGCGGATGTGGTGGAATTGGTAGACACGCTAGTCTTAGGAACTAGTGCCGCAAGGCGTGAAGGTTCAAGTCCTTTCATCCGCACCAAGAAAACTTACTATATGTCGCTAGTCCCAGTAAGTCGTTTTTTATTTATGAGTGTTTTCTGAGCTTTCTTACTATCAGTCCAGTAGCCGCCGTAGCAGCAATACCGCCAATTATATAAAATTTTCGTTTACTGCCTTTTCCGGGAGAGTCTATTTCGTAGTCTTCTAGGTTTATTGGTTTATTTACGGAAATCTTTCTTTGATCTGGGCCGAAATATAGGTTGCGGATATTCTCGTCTTCTGCAGACGCAATCCCAAGCTCATTTAAATTTAATACCGCAGTTGCGTAAATCCCTCCTTTTTCATCTTCTGACGTTGGAGTTATTCGTACACTGGTATCTCCATCACACCCTGGGATTAGTACCGACATACCTAATCTAAGTACTGCGGAACCTGTTCTGAATTCTTCAGAACCTTCTAGAATCTCAGGGCTAAGTGCATACTCGTCGTTCATAGTGATATTATATATAAATCAATCTATAGGGCAACTTGCAGATTTAGTTTGTAAGTGTAACCGATATATAGGACAATAAGATTATTATGATACAGAATTTAAAGCCTTATAAGGGTGCTAGGGATTTCTATCCAGAAGACAAGCGTTTGCAGAAATGGATGTTTGATAAGTGGCGTAGAGTCGTAGAAAAATACGGCTATCAAGAGTACGACTCGCCAATTATTGAACCAACGGATCTGTATTTGATGAAGGGCTCAGAGGAAATTGTTAAAGAGCAGACTTACACCTTCAAAGATCGTGGGGATCGGTCTGTAACTATACGCACAGAGATGACCCCGAGTGTTAGCCGTATGGTTGCCGGAAGACGCCAGGAAATCGCCTATCCAGCTCGTTGGTATTCCATCCCTAACTTATGGCGATATGAACGGATGCAAAGAGGACGATTAAGAGAATTTTGGCAACTTAATATAGATATATTTGGTGTTAGTTCTGAATATGCAGAATTGGAAATACTACAAATTGTCGATGATTTATTTCAAGAATTTAAAGCAAAAAGATCTAGCTACAAGATTGTCGTAAATAGCAGAGTGTTAGTAAATACGGTGCTTAAAAACCAAGCTATCGATAAAAAGTTATCAGCTGAAGTAGTACGCCTAATTGATAAGCAAAACAAAATCGACCCGAGCGAGTTTAGAAAAGCACTGGGCGACATAGTAGGCGAAAATGTCAGTAAAAAATTGTTGAAACTCCTAGAGGTCAAAAAAATATCAGAATTACCGAAAGATTATCTAGGCCTGGAAAGTGTTTTAGCACTTTCGAAGATTCTTGAGTCACTGAAGTCGAGAGGAATAACTAATGTAGAGTTTGACCTTGGTTTAATGCGAGGGTTCGATTACTACACAGACATTGTTTTTGAAGTATTTGATAATTCTCCAGAGAATAATCGCTCGTTATTTGGAGGAGGCCGTTATGATGGCCTAATTGGTCAATTTGGTGTTGAACCTGTCCCAACAGTCGGGTTTGGCATGGGTGATGTAACTTTCATGGATTTCCTTGATGTGAATAAACTTATTCCACAGTTAAATCCTGCTACAGATCTTATTGTTCTAGTTCGGGACCAAGAATCAATCACAGATGCTGAGACTGTAGCTAGTGAATTACGAGAAAATGGAATTAACGCTGCTGTCGACTTTTCTGATCGAAAAATAGGCAAACAATTAAAAGCAGCAATAAAAAGTGAGATTGCATACGCTCTTTTTGTTGGAGGTGACAATAAATCAGAAACGTACACTCTGAAAGATTTAAATACAGGTAATGAAGAAAACCATTCTCTTATTAGGATTGCCAGCATAATCAAAGACACCCGTAAGTAGACACGAGAGCCTGTAACTGTTAAAATTGAATACTAAATGCCGAACATCATAATCGCAAAAGGGTATCGGTAATACAGCAAGGATATTAATAGTAGAAGGGCCGTCAGCGGGATGAAATTACACGTAGAAAGAACGAAAGATACACTAGCAGTTTTTGAAATTGAAGCTTCAAAGCAAGAATTAACGAAGATTAAAACTAAAGTATTAAAAAAGTTATCACCTGATGTAAAGTTGGCAGGTTTTAGAAAAGGAAAAGCTCCTGCTGAAATGGTAGAAAAAGCTGTTGACCAACAAGCTTTGCAAACAGAGTTCATGAATGAAGCCATAAATATGCTGTATATTGCAGCACTAAAAGATGAGCGTATCCGGCCTGTAGGACAGCCAAAGGTTGATGTGAAGAAATTTGTACCATTTTCTACATTAGAAATTAAAATGGAAATTCCAGTTATTGGTGAAATAATCATGCCTGACTATAAAAAGCACGGTGTTAAGCGAGTTGTTCCAGAAGTAGACAAAAACGCCGTCGGTAAAGTTCTAGAAGATTTACAGAAGAGATCATCTGAGAAAAAAGAAGTTAAACGGGCTGCTAAAGAAGGTGATGAGGCATGGATTGACTTCAAAGGAACAGATAAAGACGGAAAAGCAGTTGAAGGTGCTGATGGTAAAGACTATCCGTTGATGCTCGGATCAAATACTTTTATACCTGGATTTGAAGAAAAAGTAGTAGGGATGAAAGCTGGAGATAAAAAAGACATTAAACTAACATTTCCAAAGAATTATGGATCAAAAAAACTGCAAAACAAAAAGGTTACTTTTGCAGTTACTCTTAATAAAGTTAAAGAAGTTATAACGCCAAAACTTGATGACAAATTTGCAGGAACAGTGGGGCCTTTTGAGACGCTTAAACAACTAAAATCTGACATCAAAAAACAGCTAGAAGCAGATAACAAAAATCGTGCAGAACGCGACTATGAGTCTAATATTGTGAACACGTTGGCCGAAAAGACAAAAGTTGCAATACCGGATTCTCTGATAGAAGAACAAGAAAAAATGATCGTCCAAGAAGTTAGACAGAATTTAGCGCAAAAAGGGATGACTTTTGAACAATTCTTAGAACAAGCACAGGTTAAAGAGGATGAATACACAAAAAATGAAGTCAAACCTGAAGCTGTGCGCCGTGTAAAAGCAGGTTTGCTGTTAAGTGAAATTGCTGATACTGAAAATATTGATGTAACCCCCGAGGAACTTGAGGTTCGAATCCAGCAGTTAAAGGGTCAATACCAGCAAGATGTAAAGATGCAGGAAGAATTAGATAAACCCGAAAATCGTAGAGAAATCAATGCTCGGCTACGATCTGAGAAAGTAATAGAGTTCTTAAAGAATTAGTGAGAACAGAAAATCCATATTTTTACAAAGTACCAGTTAATCCTGAGGTAAGAAGAGACCTACTAGATAGAGCAACTGCTATTTCTGAAGTTGATAAAGATGTTAAACACTTCATTGTTTGGTTGCTTGGAGATTTAGAAATATCGGATCAACAGGCACTTAAAGTAGTTAATGAATTACCTAGAATAATAGATGGTAGAGACTATAACTAAACAAACTAGCACTCGGTATTGACGAGTGCCAAGTCAATCAGTATAATCATAGCTATGACAAATTCAATACTTATCCCAACAGTAATAGAAAATGATGGGCGAACAGAACGAGCCTACGATATATATAGCAGACTACTTAAAGATAGAATAATATTCTTGGGTTCTGATGTTAACTCCCATACTGCAAATTTAATAGTTGCTCAACTATTATTCTTACAAAACGAAGATCCAAAAAAGGATATTCAAATTTACATAAATAGCCCTGGAGGAAGTGTCTATGACGGCATGGCTATTTTCGACACAATCAACCATATTAAAAATGACGTACAAACGGTAGGAATAGGCCTACAGGCAAGTATGGGTGCATTCCTTTTGAGTTCGGGAACAAAAGGCAAAAGGTTATTACTACCAAATTCTAAGGTTATGATTCATCAACCATCCAGCGGGACACGGGGTAAAGTCACAGATATGGAAATAGATCTTAGAGAAAGCGTCCGTATACGTAAACTTCTAAATGAAATTTTAGCTAAGAACACCGGTCAAAAACTGAAAACTATAGAAAAAGATGTTGATAGAGATTACTGGATGACTGCAGAAGAGGCGGTAGAGTACGGTCTAGCCGACAAAGTCATAAAATAGCTTGACTTAGCTCTTTTCAACGTGTACTCTTTAATGTTAAGAAGTAATGAACCAGTGAGCAGTGTTGTATTGCCTAAAATATGCACGGAATAAAGCCACAAGTAGGATCTTCGGCATGTCAAATTAACAACAGTGCTCATCTTTGCGCAGGATGAGTTGGAGGCTAAATGGCTAAAACGGCTAATAAAGCTCGCAAGAGCGGCTCAGAAGAGCGTGTTTTCTATACAAAAAAAAATGAAATTATCAATATGCCAAACTTGGTTGATCACCAAAACAAATCATTTCAATGGTTTGTTGATACAGGTTTAGGCGAAATATTACAAGAAATTAGTCCAATAGATGATTATACTGGCACAAAGCTGAGTATAAGGTTCAAAGAATATCATTTCGAAGAACCAAAAATGAGCGAGAATGAGGCTCGAGAAAATAACATTAGCTATGATGCACCGCTAAAAGCTATTGCAGAATTAACTAATAAGGTTACTGGAGAAGTAAAATCTTCAGAAATATATCTAGGCGATTACCCATGGATGACAACTCGCGGAACGTTTATTATAAATGGCGCGGAACGTGTTGTTGTAAGCCAACTAATCCGAAGTCCTGGAGTATTCTATACTGCAAATAATTCTGCTGGGAAGAATTATTACGGTGCTAAGGTTATACCTGGTAGAGGTGCATGGTTAGAGTTCGAAACTTCAGCTTCAGGTGTACTGTTTGTAAAAATCGATCGTAAACGAAAAATGCCTGTCACTACACTTCTACGTGCATTTGGTGTAACAGAACAACAAATGCGTGAAGAGTTCAAACATGTTGATGATAAAAACGATAGTATGATAACTGCAACACTAGAGAAAGATCCTTCTCGTGGTGTAAATGAATCATTGATTGAAGTATACCGTCGATTACGCCCAGGAGACTTAGCTACAGTTGATAACGCTAGAAGTTTACTTGAAACAATGTTCTTGAGTCCTAAGAGATTTGATTTCAGCCGAGTTGGACGTTATAAGATAAACAAAAGGCTAGATTTAAAGGTGCCAAATACAGCCGAAAATCGAGTACTAAGAATTGAAGATTTAATTGCGATCATCGCTGAATTGATTAGACTAAATATTACTCAGGATACTCCAGACGATATCGACAGTCTTTCAAACCGACGTATTAAATTAGTTGGAGAATTAGTTCAACGGCAATTCCGTGTCGGTTTATTGCGTATGGATCGAAATGCCAAAGATAGAATGTCAATGAGCGATATTGAAACAGTAACTCCAGGTCAGTTAATAAATGCTCGACCAATAGTTGCCGCAGTACGTGAGTTCTTTGCCAGTTCGCAGTTATCTCAGTTTATGGATCAGATCAATCCTCTATCAGAACTCGCTCACAAACGTCGTCTTAGCTCTATGGGGCCTGGTGGTTTGTCTCGTGAAAGAGCTGGATTTGAGGTTCGTGATGCTCATGCAACACATTATGGCCGAATATGCCCAGTAGAAACACCTGAAGGTGCAAATATTGGTCTTGTTCTAAACATGGCTATGTACGCACGTGTGAACGATTACGGATTCCTTGAAACTCCATATCGTGTCGTAACAAACGCCGTAACAGCAAAAAATGCAACTGGGCATACAGCTTCGGTTGATTTAGAAGACGCAAGCGGTGTTGTAATAGTAAAAGCAGGTTCAAAAATTACTGATGCTCAAGCTAAAAAATTAGCTTCTGTAAAATCACAAAAAACTTGGCCAGTTAAGGCTGTAGTTACTGACAAAATTGAATACCTTGATGCTGCAGACGAGACTAAAGCAGTTATTGCAAGCGCAGGAGAAGAAATTGATAAAGATGGTCATTTCATTTCTGAACGTGTAAGTGTTAGAAAACATCTACTAACAACTGAAGTAGATGCAAATGAAGTCGGCTACATGGATTCATCTCCAAGGCAGATTATAGGATCTACTGCAGGTTTAATCCCATTTATTGAAAAAAACTATGTATATAGGTCATTGATGGGTAGTAACCAACAGCGACAAGCTGTCCCACTAATAACTCCTGAAGCACCTAGAGTTGGTACGGGAATCGAAGGATTAGCAGCCAGAAACTCAGGACAAGTTGTCGTAGCTGAGGAAGATGGTAAGGTCGTTGAAGCTCACGCAGGTAAGGTTGTTGTAGAATATAAGAAAAGAAAATCTACATATACACCATTACACTTTTTGAGAAGTAACGAAGGATCATCTATAAACCAAAAAGTTGTCGTTAACACTGGAGACAAAGTTAAAACTGGCGACATTTTGATTGAGGGTATGTCTATTGATAACGGAGAACTAGCTCTAGGTAAAAACTTACGAGTGGCATTTATGCCGTGGCACGGATATAACTTTGAGGACGCAGTTGTGATTTCGAGACGTCTTGTTGAAGATGACACAATGACTAGTGTACATATTATTGATTATATGACTGAAATTCGAGAAACGAAACTAGGTCCAGAAATTGTAACTAGGGATATTCCAAACGTATCTGAAGATGCTCTAAGGCATCTAGATGAAGATGGAATTGTAAGAATCGGTGCAGATGTGCATCCTGGAGATATACTTGTAGGTAAGATTACACCAAAGGGTGAACAAGAACTATCAAGTGAAGAGAGGCTATTGCGTGCTATTTTTGGCGAAAAAGCTAAGGAAGTTCGTGATACTTCTCAACGTATGAGCAATGGAAAGCACGGAAAAGTTGTGGGGGTTAAAGTATTCTCGCGTGCTAATGGTCATGAGCTAAAAGCAGGTGTGATCATGCAAATTCAGGTATTTGTAGCACAAATGCGTAAGATGTCGGTTGGTGACAAGGTTGGTGGACGCCACGGAAACAAAGGTGTTATTGCCAGAATTCTACCACAAGAAGACATGCCATTTACTGCAGACGGAACACCAATAGACGTAGTACTTAACCCGCTAGGTGTTCCTAGCCGTATGAATATTGGTCAGCTTTTTGAAACACATCTTGGTATGGCAGCAACTGCACTAGGAATAAACGTTGCCAGCCCTTCATTTAATGGTGTTCCTAACGAAAAGATTCGTTCATTACTAAAAGAAGTTGATTTACCAGAAGATGGTAAGCAACAGTTGTACGATGGACTAACAGGAGAAGCGTTTAACGAGAGAACCACAGTTGGCTATATGTATATGATCAAACTAAATCATATGATCGTAGATAAGATTCATGCTCGATCTACCGGACCATACACTATGGTCACGCAACAGCCTTTAGGCGGTAAAGCACAAAATGGTGGTCAGAGACTTGGGGAAATGGAAGTGTGGGCACTAGAAGCTTATGGTGCAGCGAACATGCTACAAGAAATGTTAACAATTAAATCTGATGATGTTTATGGCCGTTCGAAAGCTTACGAATCTATAATTAAAGGAACAGAAATCGTTGGACCGAAAGTGCCTGAGAGTTTCAATGTTCTTGTTAAAGAACTGCAGGGTCTTAGTTTGAAAGTAGATCTCATAAATAGAGATACTGAGGTACTAGATGCAGAGGATATGTTGTCAAAAAGCATAAAAGATGAGTCAGATCACATGCCTAGTATAGAAGTTCCAGAGGATATAGCATCAAAAATTGATGTTACAGAAGACGCAACTTCAGACATTGAAAGTGAAGATAGTGAAATACCAGCTGTAGAAGTTAACGAAGAAGAAATGGCTACAAAAGTAGCAACAAGTAGTGAGATTGAAGAAACAATTGCTAAAGAAGAGGAGGCCTAAGACATGCGTCGCTATTCAACAGGAATAAACATTAATGATTTTGACGCTGTACGATTGTCTGTTGCAAGTGCAAATGACATTCGGGATTGGAGTCACGGAGAAGTAACGAAACCAGAAACGATTAATTATCGGACACAAAAACCAGAACGAGATGGATTATTTTGTGAGAAAATTTTTGGCCCAGTTAAAGATATAAATCCACATGATACTAAATTTAAGGGTGTACGATCACGCGAAGCTGCCGTAGATAAAAAAGGTGAGCTTGTTACAAAAAGTATAGTACGCCGAGAAAGAATGGGACATATACAGCTAGCTGCACCAGTCGCGCATATTTGGTTCTTGCGAGGGACACCGAGTGCAATAGGACTCTTGTTAGGTATGACCGTCAAAAATCTTGAAAAAGTTGTTTACTTTGCAAGCTACATAATTTCGAAAGTAGATGTAGAAGCGCGAGATACCATGCTTGTTGATAAAGAAGCAGAATTCTCAGCTGCAAAAGAAGCAATAAAGATACGATTTGAAGAAGAATCAAAAGAAGAAGGTTCAGATCTAAAAGCTCTTGCAAAAATGCAGACTAAAGAACTTGATGAACTTGAAGAAAACTGGACAAATACTAAAGAGCAACTTAAGAGTCTTGAGAAAAAAGCTCTTATATCTGAGGTTGCTTACAGAGACCTCCCAGAAAACTTCGCTGAGTTAATTGAAGTTGATATGGGTGGGGCGGCGATATTAGCGTTACTTGAAGAGATAAATCTGGACAATCTTATCTTAGAATTACAGGAAGAAGTAGAAGGTACAAAGGGTCAGCGACGCAAGAAACTGATGAAAAGATTAAGACTGCTTGAGGGTATGAAACGAGCAGGAATCGATCCAACAAGTATGTGCGTGTCTATACTGCCAGTTATTCCACCGGACTTACGTCCTATGGTTCAACTTACAGGTGGACGTTTTGCAACTAGTGACCTAAACGATTTGTACAGAAGAGTAATCAACCGAAACAACAGGCTAAAGAAACTTATGGATCTTCATGCTCCATTAGTGATTCGTCGGAATGAACAAAGAATGCTTCAAGAAGCAGTCGACGCATTAATTGATAATAACTCAACTCGTTCTGGGCGTGCTGTTGCATCAACAGGTCAACGACGTAGACTTAAATCGCTCTCAGACATGTTGAAAGGAAAGCAAGGACGATTCCGCCAAAACCTTCTAGGTAAACGGGTAGACTATTCAGGACGATCTGTTATTGTGGCTGGTCCGGAACTAACTATAGAAGAATGTGGACTACCGAAAATGATGGCTTTGGAACTATTTAAACCATTTGTTATAGGTCGTTTGATTGAACAGGATTACGCACATAATATACGTAGCGCTACGCGAATGATAGATCTTGGTGAGGTTCCTGTATGGGATGCTCTTGACTACGTAATTAAGGGCAAGTATGTTCTTCTTAACCGTGCTCCAACACTTCACAGACTTGGTATTCAAGCCTTCAGACCTAGATTGATTGAAGGAAAAGCTATTCAGCTTCACCCATTGGTATGCAAAGGTTTTAACGCTGACTTTGATGGTGACCAAATGGCAGTTCACTTACCTCTATCAGATAAGGCGCAAGCTGAAGCACGGGACATAATAGCAAGTAATAAGAACCTTCTAAAACCAGCTGACGGAACACCTATTCTACATGTTGAGCAAGATATCGTGTTGGGTGCTTACTATATGACATACGGACGTCCAGGAATTGCAGGAAAAGAAGCAATAGTATTTAGTTCTGTAGCGGAAGCTATTATGGCTCGCGATAAGGGACAAATTACAGTACAAACAATAATTAAAGCTCCATTCCGAGGTGAAGTTCGTGAAACAACTCTAGGAAGACTAATATTCAACGAAATATTCCCATCTGACTTCCCATATCATAACGATGTGATGAGTAAGAAGATGTTACAAAAAGTCTTATCTGAAGTATACGAGATATACGGACAAGAAAAAACCGCTCAAATTGCAGACGAATTGAAAGACGTAAGTTTTGATTTCGCTACACGATCAGGCCTATCAATGGGTATGGAAGACTTTAGAGACATCGATGGTTTACAAGGACTACTAGAAGCTGGTGATGACAAGATCAAGGAGATTAGTAATCAATATGATCAAGGATTCATAACAGAAGATGAACGCTATAGATTGACAGTTGAGACGTGGATGAAAGTTGATGCTAAAGTCCAAGAAACACTTGCAACGCAGTTTTCAAGCGAAGATAGTTCGATGTCCATAGCTGTTAATTCCGGAGCTCGTGGAAATATTGGTCAGGTTAAAACTGCTGTAGGTCTACTCGGTGTAGTAACAGAAGCTACAGGAAAATCTATAGAGTTACCGATTAAAAGTAACTACAAATATGGTCTAACTCCGCTAGAATACTTTACAGCTACACGTGGTGCCCGAAAAGGTATGATTGACACAGCTCTAAAGACTGCAGACTCAGGATATCTAACACGACGTTTAGTCGATGTTTCTCAAGATGTCTTTACAACTGATGAAGCAATCACAGATCCTGGATTCGCTCAATACCGAAAAGACGCAGAATATATTGGCGTTAGTTACGGAAGTCGACTAAGCGGTAGATATGCTGCTGAAGATGTCGACAACTACGTTAAGAAAGGTCATCTAATTACTCCTGAAATTGCAGATGCCATAGACGCCGACACTAAGGTTGATGGAATAAAGATAATGTCAGTACTTTCAGTACCATCAATTAAAGGTATCCCTATAAAGAGTTACGGAGTCGATCCTGCAACCCGTAAACCTGTAAGTCTCTCATCTCCAATTGGTGTAATTGCTGCTCAAAGTATAGGTGAACCCGGTACTCAGCTGACGCTTAAGACTTTCCACTCTGGTGGTGTAGCCGGAGAAGATATAACAACTGGTTTACCTCGTGTTGAAGAGTTGTTTGAAGGTCGTATGCCAAAAGGTGTTGCCTATATTGCAGAAGTTGAAGGTGTTGTTACTACCTGGGAAGAAGGAAGTAACTATATAGTTCAGATTGCGCCTGTAGAACAAAAAGTTATGCAACTGGACTTGGGTCGTCAAACAGTGCAAGTCGCAAATGGTAGTAAAGTTCATAAAGGTCAACTACTAGCTTGTAATAAGAATGGTTCAAATGAATTGGTCGCTCCACAAGACGGCGTCCTTGACATAACAAAAGACAAATTGATAATTAGTCCTCCAAAACAGGGCTCAGACAGATATGAAATACCAGGATTTAAAGAGTTGCTAGTTAAAGATGGCGACACTGTTAAGCCTGGAGACCAGCTTACAAATGGGTCATTGAACGTTCATGATCTTCTTAAATACTCGGGAGTAGAAACTACTCAACGCTACATAATGAAAGAAATCCTATCCATATTCGCTAACCAAGGACAGAATATTGCAGATAAGCACCTCGAGGTAATAGTTAGACAAATGTTTGGACGAGTCCAAATTGACGAACCAGGCGACAGCGAATTCGTAACAGGAGACATTGTTAGTAGACAAAAGGTTCTTGAAACTAATGAACAGTTGATCGAATCAGGTAAGCAATTAATTCGTTACAATCAGCTTCTACTTGGAATCACTAAGGCTAGCTTGTCTACAGATTCATTCTTGAGTGCGGCAAGTTTCCAAGACACTACTAGAGTACTAATCAGCGCATCAACTAGTGGTAAAGTTGATAAATTATTCGGTCTTAAAGAAAATGTAATTCTTGGTCGGAAGATTCCTGTAGGTACTGGAGTTATTTCTGACGAAGAAACAGAGGAAGAAGAAATCGAAGAATCAGTTAGTGAAGAGGAAGCGGTTGTAACAGAATAAAAAAACTGTTAAAATATACTAATAAATTAAAGTAGTCCGAGTCATGGAATAAGTCTGACCTACTAGGCATAAGGTAGCGGATCCATTATGACGGAAGATTACAACTAAGAAAGGAATTTATGCCAACAATAAATCAATTAGTGCGAAAGTCTCGTAAGTCTGCAAAGAAAAAGACTAAGTCACCAGCACTACACAGAGTGGTCAATAGTTTAAATACTACTAACTATGACAAGCCATCGCCGTTAAAGCGTGGGGTTTGTATAAAAGTAACTACAAAAACACCAAAGAAACCTAACTCAGCTTTACGTAAAGTAGCCCGAGTCCGTCTTAATAACGGATATGAGGTATGGGCATACATCGGTGGCGAAGGTCATAACCTACAGGAACACGCGGTTGTACTAATTCGTGGTGGCCGAGTAAAAGACCTTCCAGGTGTTCGATATCACGTAGTAAGAGGCGCACTAGACCTTCAAGGTGTAGAAGACCGTAAATCCAGCCGATCTAAATACGGCGCGCGGAAGGCAGGTAAATAATGACAGCTTATAATTGTGCTGGAGAGGGATGCGACGAGAGACTAGCTGCACGTGCAATTTTCGGACAAGATTTAAATGTAAGTAACGAAGACTGCATTATTGCTATGCGAGATTTTGAAACTCGGTATGGTGAACAAGATGGAATTCATGGTGCTGCTTGTGGTACTGCTATTATAGCGTTTACAAATTTGAAAAATAGAGAACAATCAGTTGCTTTACAAGGAGAATTAAATGCCTAGGAAAACTACAAAAGCTTTAGTACGTCCAAAATTACCGGACCGAAAATATAATTCAGAAATGGTTCAAAGACTTATAAATAGAGTTATGCGCCATGGTAAGAAACAACTTGCAGAACGCATTGTGTATGATGCAATAGAAGAAGCAGCAAGGATTGTTAAAAGCGACAGCCCCATCGAAGTATTTGATAAAGCAATAAAAAACGTTACGCCTTTTATGGAAACTAGGTCACGTCGTGTTGGTGGTGCAAACTACCAAATCCCTTTTGAAGTAAAAGGGCAACGACAAAAGCACCTAACTATTATGTGGTTCGTTGCTGCTTGCCGTGCAAAAAAAGGTATGCCAATGAGTAAACGAATTGCTACAGAACTTGCAGATGCATACAACAAAACAGGTACTGCCTTCAAGAAAAAAGAAGACACGCATAAAATGGCAGAATCTAACCGAGCATTCGCTCACTTTGCCAGGTAAAGGATGAGTAATTTAGATAGGGAGAGATTTTAGATGGCGGGAACGACAACAGAATTAAGCAAAATTAGGAATATAGGTATTATTGCGCATATTGATGCTGGCAAGACTACTACAACAGAAGGTATCCTGCATCGTACTGGGTTAAAGCACAAAATTGGTGCCGTGCACGATGGAGAGACAACAACAGACTGGATGGAACAAGAGCGTGAACGCGGGATTACAATCGTATCTGCTGCTGTTACTTGCTACTGGAAAGACCACCAGATAAACATCATTGATACACCAGGACACATCGACTTCACGGTTGAAGTAGAACGTTCTTTACGTGTACTTGACGGAGCTGTTGTGGTATTTGACGGTAAAATGGGCGTCGAATCGCAATCAGAAACAGTGTGGAGACAGGCTAGCAAGTACGGAGTACCTCGAATCTGTTTCATCAACAAGATTAATCAAACTGGTGGTGATTTCTACAATTCACTTGATACTATTCACGCACGTTTATCAAAATCTGCGTTTCCTATACATTTGCCAATCGGTTTTGAACAATCTATCAATGGCGTCGTAGACCTTGTGTCTATGAAAGCTTACACATATAAGGATTTTACCGATCATGAACTTGTAGAAGGTGAGATACCAGCTGATATGAAGGAAAAGGCTGTCCGTTATCGTAGTCTCTTAGTTGAAAATGCAGTTGCTGAAGATGAAGAGATGCTAGAGAAGTATCTTGAAGTAGGCGAAGAAGGAATGACTGAAGACGAAATACGTGAAGCAATTCGTAGGGCTACTTTAAGCGGTAAATTTTTTGCAGTGACTGGGGGTGATGGTCGCGGTGTTATTGTAGAAAAAGTTCTAGATTTAGTTAACGAGTTGATGCCAAGTCCACTAGACCGTGGATCAACATGGGGTAGACACCCTAAATCAGATGACGAAATAGAACGTAAACCAAGTGTTGATGAACCATTAGCTGGTTTAGCTTTTAAGATAACTACAGATCCATTTGTTGGAAAACTAGCTTACTTCCGTGTATATTCGGGCGTATTAAAAACAGGTTCGTATGTTTTAAACAGCTCAAATGGTGAAAAAGAACGAATTGGCCGAATTGTCCGAATGCAAGCCGATAAAAGAGAAGAAGTTAAAGAAGTACGAGCAGGTGATATAGCAGCTATTGTTGGTCTAAAGAGGACCACGACTGGACATACATTGTGCGACCCTAACAATACAATAGTTCTAGAGAGTATAGACTTTCCAGATCCACCAGTAAGTATAGCGATTGAACCGAAAACCAAATCTGACCAAGAAAAAATGAGTATCGCCTTGCAACGATTAGCTGAAGAAGATCCTACGTTTCAAGTACGTGTTGACGACGAAACTTCTCAAACTGTACTTAATGGAATGGGTGAATTACATCTAGAAATATTAGTAGATAGAATGAAACGAGAGTTTCAAGTTGAAGCTAACATTGGTGCACCTCAAGTTGCCTATCGTGAGACTATTCGTAAAGATGCTGTCGAGATTCAAGGTAAATTCATCAAACAATCTGGTGGTCGCGGTCAGTATGGTGACGTATGGCTTCGATTGTCGCAAAATGAAGCCGGTGAAGGATTTGAATTCATTAATTCTATTAAAGGTGGATCAGTTCCGCAGGAATATATAAAACCTGTTAGACAAGGTATTGAAGAAGCCATGGCGAATGGTGTGTTAGCTGGCTACCCTGTAGTAGACATAAAAGCAGAGCTTTATGATGGTTCATACCACGATGTTGACTCAAGTGAAATGGCATTCAAAGTTGCAGGATCAATGGCTTTGAAGGCTGGTGTTAAAGCAGCATCACCAGTAATCCTGGAACCTGTCATGAAAGTAGTCGTTGTTACACCAGAAGAGTTTATGGGCGATGTAATTGGTGACTTGAACGCTAAACGTGGACGTGTAGAGACTATGGAAGACTTGTCTTCTGGTGTTAAAGAGATTACTGCATTTGTACCACTGGGTGAAATGTTCGGATACACAACAAACTTGCGGTCTATGACCCAAGGTAGAGCTAGCTCATCAATGGAGCTTGACCACTATGCAGATGTTCCAAATAACGTCGCTGAAGCGATAATTGCCAAGAACGAAAAATAACTGTAATTTAGAGGTATATATTAAAGTTCAGTTATTAAAAACAAGTAAGAATACATGAATAAGACTAAATTTTGCAAAATAAAATATGAACGTGCGGTTAGAGGAGTGGCATCAACAGGAGGTGATACTTTTGGCATGTCTTTGACACAATACCCGTGTATAGAAGGATGTACAGGACCTGCAAAAGTGGAAGTTCCAAACACCGGTCTTAAAAAATATATATTGGGTGAAGTAACTGTGAGATCAGTCTGTCCAATGGAAAATAACAATAGTTGATATTATCGTACTAAATTTGGTATAATTAACTTCGTAACTCGCGTGAGGGCTTTGTTTAAGTTGTCTTACAAAAATGGCATATTCAATATGGATCGCGACAAACAATAATAAATTCATTAAACCCTTAATAACAAGTGGGATAGCAACCACACAACTAATAGAAAGGAAATGTTTCCCTGCAGCTCTGCAGCCTTAGGGAAAAGAGCAGCCGGAACAGACGATTTAATCGACTGTCCCGCGTGTCGAGGAAAACTGGGGTCCCCAAAAGCTACACTTTTAGGGGTGGAAATACCGTAGATTGACCTTGAATAGCGAAGCGAAATATAAAATGGCAGATTTTGATAGAACTAAGCCACATGTAAACGTAGGAACTATGGGTCATGTTGACCATGGTAAAACTACTCTAACAGCAGCAATTACGGCTGTATTGGCTAAAAAACTACCTAGCGAAGTTAATAAAGCAGTAAACTATGCTGAAATTGATAACGCACCAGAAGAGAAAGACCGTGGTATTACCATTGCGACTTCTCACCAAGAATACGAATCAGAAAAGCGTCACTACGCACACGTTGATATGCCTGGTCACGCTGACTATGTTAAAAATATGATTACAGGTGCAGCACAGATTGATGGCGCTATACTTGTAGTGTCAGCTGCTGATGGCCCTATGCCTCAGACTCGTGAGCACGTTCTTCTTGCTAAACAAGTTGGTGTTCCTAAAATTGTTGTATTCCTAAATAAAATGGATATGGCAGATGAAGAACTAGTAGAACTTGTAGAGATGGACGTTAGAGAACTATTAACTAAATACGAATATGATGGCGATAACGCACCAATAATCAAGGGTTCAGCACTAAAAGCTATCGAAGGTGATGCAAAATACGAAGAAAACATCATGGAACTTGTTAAGGCAATGGATGATTACATTCCGGAACCAAAACGAGAACTAGATAAAGACTTCTTAATGCCTATTGAGGACGTATTTTCAATCAAAGGACGTGGTACTGTTGCAACTGGACGTATCGAAACAGGTGTAGTTAAACTTAACGACGAAGTTGAAATCGTAGGAGTAAAGGACACACGTAAATCAGTAGTAACTGGAATCGAAGCTTTTAAGAAAAATCTAGATCAGGGTCAAGCTGGTGATAACGCTGGAATTTTACTGCGTGGAATTGAACGCGATGATATTGAGAGAGGACAAGTAGTAGCTAAGCCAGGTACTATTACTCCGCACACAGAATTCGATGCAGAAGTTTATATACTTTCTAAAGAAGAAGGTGGACGACACACTCCATTCTTTAAGGGATATAAGCCTCAATTTTACTTCCGTACAACGGATGTAACAGGCGAAGTTGAACTTCCAGCTGACAAAGAAATGGTAATGCCAGGTGACACAGTAACTTTCAAAGTTAAGTTGCTAGCACCTATTGCAATGGACCAAGGCCTAAAGTTTGCCATCCGAGAAGGTGGACGAACAGTAGGAGCTGGTGTTGTTACTAAGGTCACGAAGTAGTACTTTGTGAGTAATTGATATCCGTAGTTGATATCTGAAAAAGCTCGAGAGAAATCTCGAGCTTTACTTTTTGTAATAATTGTCTTAGAATAGTGCTTATATATAAATCGTGTATGACTAAAAGTCGTGTAAATGATCCTAAAAATCTGTTTACAAGATGTTACATACTGCATTAAAGGAGTTAAATATGGCTGAAGCCAAGAAAACTATTGAAGAGAAGAAGACTGATTCTTCTAAAAAAGAGTCTAAAAAACCGGTAAAAAAGATGCCCGCAACAAAAAATACGGCCACAAAACATACGCCAGATAAGAAAGCTGCAAAAAAAGCAGAAACAAAGGCAACAGCAACAGATACTAAAAAAGCACCAATACTAGCCGGTAAACAGAAAATAAGAATTCGTTTGAAATCATATGATCATAAAATTATAGATCAGTCAGCTAAGCAAATAGTAGACACAGCTCTTCGAACAGGAGCAACAATCGCAGGTCCAATACCCCTCCCAACAAGAAAAACTAAATTTACAGTGGTCAAAAGTCCGCATGTATACAAAAAAGGACGCGAGCAATTCGAAATGAGAGTTCACAAACGTATGATTGACGTTTTTGAACCAACACCAAAAACAATAGATAGTCTTATGAATTTATCTCTACCTGCAGGCTGCGATGCCGAAATCAAGATGTAGAATCGCGATTCTTGATTAGTACCCTAGTTTTCTCGTTCTTATTTCACATATGACTTTTCTACATAAAGATAATAGTAGACATATGTGATAGTATATTGCTTATGGTAAAGAGAAAAACCAAGAAGAAACAGGTTGAGCCTGACAGTACCTATTTTCTTAAATTAGTTTTATTTCTGATTGTTGGGTCTCAATGGTTACGGATTGAGAGTTTGCCTGATTGGAGTATACCGATACCGGTAGGGTTATTTATTGGATTACTTTTTGCATCTCATGAACATTTTCAAATAGATCGTAAAATTGAGTATGCATTCTTGTTAGTAGCAACATTCATAGGTTTTTGGCTGCCTCTAGGTTTGTTGATTTCCTTGTAGTAGAATAATCAACATGTTGACATCTGTTGTATTTTCGTGCTACTCTGTATTGAATAACGCTAATTACTTGGTTAATCAAGAAAGTCTGAAAAGTCAGAAACTCCTTGAAACCAAGTGTTTTCATGTAAGAGATACATTAACTAACGCGCTATAAGTCACAAAATTTAAGGAAAGGTATAGGGGTGTAAAAGACCCTATATAACACTATGAAAGCACTCATTACGAGAAAAATCGGTATGACATCTACCATCGCTACAGACGGTATAGTTACTCCAGTTACATTGCTTTCCGCTAGTCCATGCGTGGTAACGCAGATCAAAACTATAGAAACTGACGGCTACAATGCTGTCCAGTTAGGTTTTGAGGTGGCTAAGCGGACAAATAAAGCACAGCAAAATCATTTTAAAAAATCTAAAGTACTCCCTAAAATTATTCGCGAATTTAGAACGGAAGGCTTAGAATTACCAGAAGACTTCGCAGTTGGCAAAGAACTAACAGCAGAGGTTTTTTCAATTGGTGATGTTGTAAATGTAGTAGGTACTAGCAAAGGTAAGGGTTTTGCAGGAACTATTAAGCGATACAATTTTTCTCGCCAAAGAGTTACGCATGGAGGTAATGGAAATGTACGTAAGGTTGGCTCTATTGGATCAATGTATCCACAGAAGATATTTAAGGGCAAAAAAATGCCCGGCCAAATGGGAGCAGAGCGTGTGACAGTCAAGAACCTTAAGATTTCTATAGTTGATACTGAAAAAAATATTATTGCCGTTTCAGGTGCCGTTCCAGGACCTAAAAACGGCATTATTCTTTTAAAGGGAGCTAAATAACATGGCTACTGCAACATTTACTAAGAATGGTAATAAGGCTACAACAAGCGCTAAGTTAGATAAAACTATTTTTGCTGTTGATGTCAAAAACCATGAATTACTAAAACAAGCATACGTAATGTATCTTGCTAATGGGCGAGAAAATTTGTCAAAGACCTTAAAACGCGGTGAAGTTCGAGGTGGTGGTAAAAAGCCATGGAAACAAAAAGGTACAGGACGTGCACGTTTTGGTTCTATCCGCGTACCAATATGGCGTGGTGGCGGTATAACTTTCGGCCCACTAGGAAAAGAAAATTATTCAAAGGCTATGACAAAGAACGCAAAACGTAAGGCAATCCGCCAAGCACTGACACTTAAAGAAAAAGCAGGAAATGTAATTGTTATCGATAGTTTTGAGGTTAAACTTGGTAAAACTGCAGAAGCAGCTAAGCTACTTACTAAGATTAACGCGACTCGCAAAGTCTTGTTAGTAGTAGATGATAAAACTCCAGAAGTCGTTAGGTCCACAAATAATATAAATAGTGTGACCGTAACACAGGCAATGTATATCAATGTTCGAGATATAGTTGATGCTGATAAAATCGTATTTACTTCAAAAGCATTGGATATAACTCAAGACTGGCTATCAGAAAAGAAGGAAACCAAATAATGAATATACTTCTAAACCCACGAATGAGTGAAAAAACTTATGCGCAAAGTCAAAACAGAGTTTTTGTATTTGATGTAGATACAGATGTTAACAAACACGAAATTGCAAAAGAAGTTGAATCTACCTACGAAGTAACAGTCGAGAATGTTAATACCGTCATTTTAAAAGGAAAAGCTAAAAGAATTTACAGAAACCGTAAATATGAGCTAGGCAAAAGAAAAGATGTCAAGAAAGCCTACGTAACCCTTAAAGAAGGTGATAGTATCCCAATATTTGCCGCAGTAGAAGAAGCAGAAGAGAAGCAAGCAAAGGCTGAGTTAGCTGCAAAGAAAAAAGCAGAGAAAAAATCTAAGAAAGAAAAGAAAGGCAAGGAGTAAATCATGGCTATAAAACAATACAAACCAACAACTCCAGGCCGAAGAGGAATGACTACTCGTGATTTCTCTGAAATTACAGCTAAAAAACCTTTGAAAAAATTACTAGTTGCAAAGAAGATTACAGCTGGTCGCAACAATAACGGACGGATTACTACTAGACATAAAGGTGGTGGCGTAAAAAGATTTATTCGTAAAGTTAATTTCAATCTTCCCGAAGGTACTAAAGCAGTAGTAGAACAAATTGAGTATGATCCTGGACGAAGTGCTAACATTGCAAGAATCAAAGACCAAGATAATAAGTATCACTATATTATCGCAGCTGAAGGCTTAATGGTTGATGCAACAGTAGAATCTGGCGCAGGCGCAAAGGTTTCTGTCGGGAATAGACTACCTTTGAAAAACATACCAAACGGTAGCACTATATATTGTATCGAGATGACTCCAGGAAGAGGAGCACAGATGGTACGAAGCGCAGGAAATAGTGCTCAATTAGTTGCGAAGGAAGAAAAGTACTGTCAGGTTCGCTTACCAAGTGGTGAAGTACGTATGATATTATCTGATGCTATGGCAATGATAGGTAATGTTGGTAACATTCAACATCAAAACATCAAATATGGTAAAGCCGGACGGAAACGAAAAATGGGTGTACGACCAACAGTTCGTGGAGTTGTTATGAACGCTGTAGACCACCCACATGGTGGTGGTGATGGAGGCCGTCACGGTATCGGTGGTGGAGTTAACCATGGTGCAGCACCTAGAACACCTTGGGGTCAAAAAACTCTTGGATACAAGACGCGCAACCGTAATAATAAATCAAGCAAATTTATCGTAAAAACACGCCACGAGGCTAAAAGGAGATAGGCATGAGTAGATCATTAAAGAAAGGCCCATTCCTAGACCCTAAATTAGTCAAGAAAATTGACGCACTAGGTAAGGATGACCGAACAATCATAAAGACATGGGCACGTTCATGTACTATAGCGCCAGAATTCGTGGGTCGCACAATAGCAGTACACAATGGTAAAGTGCACGTTCCAGTATTTATTACTGAAAATATGGTTGGACATAAACTTGGAGAATTCTCTCCAACACGTAAATTCCGTCGTCACGGTGGAAAGATGGCTAAGTAATCATGGAAGTTAAAGCTATAGCTAAAGGTGTTTCGCAGAGTCCACGTAAAGTTGGCGTAGTTGCAGCACTAGTACGTGGCAGAACTGTTGCTGATGCATTAGTAATCTTGGAACACACACCTAGACGTTCAGCTACACCAGTGGTTAAAGTTATTGAAAGTGCAAAAGCCAACGCAGTACATAATCACAATCTTAAACCAGACACACTAGAAATTGTTGAACTTACTGTGACAGCGGGACCTAGAATCAAGAGATACCGTCCAGCAGCACACGGACGAGCATTGCCTTTTCAAAGAAAGACTAGCCATATTAGAGTTATTGTAAAAGGCGAAAAACGCGTAAAGAAAAACGCTGCTAAGAAATCAGCAGTTAAAAAGGAGAGCAAATAATGGGCCAAAAAGTAAACCCAATAAGCATGCGACTCCAGGTTAATAAAAACTGGCGCAGTAAGTGGTACGCATCAAAAGCGGACTACAAAAAATTTCTTACAGAAGATCTAGCAGTACGTAAACTAATAGATAAAAAACTAGGATCACGAGCTGCTATCAACATAGTTGAGATTGAAAGGTCACCAAACCTTGTGACAATTACTATACAGACAGGTAAGGCAGGTGTAGTAATTGGACGCGGCGGAGCAGGTGTAAATGAGCTAAAAGCTGATTGTACGAAAATATACGGTATTGAAGTACGCATAAACATTGAAGAGATACGCAAACCAGAACTTTTTGCAAAATTAGTTGCTGAAAACATTGCTAATCAAATTGAAAGAAGAATAGCTTTCCGTCGTGCAGTTAAGATGACATCTGCAGCAACAATGCGTGCTGGAGCTAAAGGAATCCGTGTTGAAGTTGCAGGACGGCTTAACGGTGCAGAAATGTCACGAACCGAAAAACATGTTGAAGGTAGTGTTCCTTTACACACAATACGAGCGGATGTTGATTATGCACATGTTGGCGCTAAAACAAATGCTGGTATCGTAGGTGTAAAAGTATGGATTTATAAAGGAGAGGTTAAATAATGTTATCTCCTAACAAAACAAAATACAGGAAAGTACGAAAGGGCCGCAATAAAGGAGTGGCAACTAGTGGCAACACTATTTCATACGGTAAATTTGGATTACAGTCAATCACAAACGAGAGAGTCACAAGCAGACAAATCGAAGCAGCCCGGCAGGCAATGACACGTTATACAAAACGTGGTGGACAGATATGGATCAGAATATTTCCTCATACTCCAGTTACAAAAAAGCCACAAGATGTAAAAATGGGTGGTGGTAAAGGTAACCCAGAGTACTTTGCAGCTAAAGTTAAAGCTGGGACAGTCATGTTTGAAATGGGTGGAGTTGAAGAAAATCAAGCCCGCGAAGCAATGAGGTTAGCAGCACATAAGTTACCAGTAAAATCACGATTTATAGTTAGGGATGAAGCGTAGTAGTTATGAAAAAGATTGAAGATATTCGAAAAATGAAACCAGAGGAGCTTATAAAAGCTACTGACGAATTACGATCTGAGATTATGGTAATGAAACGACGGATTCATATGAACGAAGTCCAAAACCCTAGATTAGTAAGAATTAAACGCCGAGAATTAGCTAGGATGCTAACTATACTTGGTGAACATTTATCAAAGGAGAAAGCATAAAATGGCACGAACAATCGTAGGTACCGTTGTATCAGACAAAGCAGATAAAACCATCGTGCTTTCTGAAACAGTACGTAAAACACACCCTTTATATAAAAAACAATATAGCAGAGGCACTAAATATGTTGCTCATGATGAGAAGAACGAAGCAAATATTGGCGACCTAGTAGAAGTAAAGCAAGTAAGACCAATTTCAAAAAGAAAGACACTTACTTTAGTGAAGATTGTTAAAAGAGCAAGAATTGCAGCCAAAGATACTGTTGACTCTGTTACTTCCGGGCCTGTATTACCTGAAGACGTAAAGGAAGAAGATACGACAAAAAAAGTAAGCTCCAAAGAGGATAAGAAATAATGATACAAGCAGAAACACGACTTGGGGTATGCGATAACTCAGGAGCAAAAGAGATACTTTGTATTAAAGTATTGGGTGGATCTAAAAGACGTTATGCACACGTTGGAGATACAATAACCGCAACTGTTAAACAGGCAGCTCCAAATGGAACAGTTAAGAAAAAAACTGTAGTACAAGCAGTTATCGTTAGGACTAAAAACGTTATACGGCGCAAAGACGGATCAACAATAAAGTTTGATGATAATGCAGCAGTTATAATTGGTGAAGATAAATTACCACGAGGAACTCGTATATTTGGACCTGTACCTAGAGAATTACGCGACCAAGGCTATAGCAAAATTGTCAGCTTAGCGCCGGAGGTACTTTAAATGAGTATTAAGAATAAACACTATGAGTCAAAAACCGTCAACAAAATACGCATTAAAAAAGGTGATAAAGTTATCGTACTAGTTGGCAAGCATAAGGGGAAAACTGGAACTGTAATCGCTACACATCCTACAACGAATAAAGTGACAGTCGAAAACATTAATATGGCAAAGAGACACCGTAAACCTACAGAGGCAAAACCTCAGGGTGGAATTTTTGATATAACACGACCCCTACCCGTAAGTAATGTTGCGATTTTAGAACCAACTAGTAAAAAACCTAGTAAAATTGGTTATAAACTAGATAAGTCGGGCAATAAGGTTCGTGTATACAAACGTTCAGGAAAGGAGATCAAGTAATGGCTACCGCACAGAAAACTACTGACAAAAAGAAAACTACCACAGAAAAAGCTAAGATGGTCTCTACTTCAGCTCGACTTAAAACTCTTTACAAAGAGAAAATTACGAAAGAACTTGTAGCAGATCTCAAACTTAAAAATGTTAATGAAGTTCCTAAACTTACAAAAATTGTAGTTAACGTTGGACTTGGGAAAGCTCGTGAAGATAAAAAAATGATGGAAGTTGCTAACAATACTCTGTCCAAAATTACTGGACAGAAGCCAGTTGTTCGTACGTCTCGTATGTCAATCGCTACATTTAAATTGCGAGAAGGAGACAAAATCGGAACAAAAGTTACCCTTAGGGGTGAAAGAATGTATGAATTTGCTGACCGAATTATAAATATTGTACTGCCTAGACTTCGAGATTTTCATGGAGTATCAAACAAATCATTTGATGGCCAAGGTAATTTCAGTATAGGTTTTACAGATCAGAGTGTATTTCCGGAACTTAGTTTTGAGGAAACAACCAATGCCCACGGACTACAAGTAATATTCGTAATACAAGCAAAAGAAGCATCACATGCAAAGGCACTACTAGAAAAATTAGGTATGCCGTTCATGAAGGAAGGTAAATAACATGGCCAAGAAATCAATAATTGCAAGAGATCTAAAACGCCAGAAGATGATTAAGAAATATGCTAAAAAAAGAGCAGAGCTAAAAGCTGCTGGAGATTTAGAGGGTCTACATCTACTGCCACGTAACAGTAGCCCAACAAGACTGAAGAACCGTTGCAGTGAGACTGGACGACCAAGAGCATATATGCGCAAATTTGGGTTATCTAGACTATCATTTAGAGAACACGCTGTTAAAGGGGAAATACCTGGCGTGAGAAAGAGTAGCTGGTAATACATATGGTATCAACAGATCCAATTGCAGACATGTTAACAAGAATTCGTAATGCATTGTTAGTACGAAAAGACGAAGTAAGCATGCCACATAGTAAAATGAAACAATCAGTTGCCGAAATACTTGCGGACAATAAATTCATAGAAAATGTAAAGACAGAAGGTTCTGGGATTAATAAAGAACTTGTACTAAAAGTAATGACAGATGCTGGTTCTTCACCTATAACTAAAATAGACAGATTGAGTAAACCTGGCCGACGAGTATATGCTAAAGTTGCAGATATCCCTACAGTCAAACGTGGACGTGGGCTTGTAATAATGTCTACATCTCAAGGTATCATGACCGGAAAAGATGCTAAATCTAAGAAACTAGGCGGCGAAGTGCTGTGTAGTGTTTACTAAGAAAGAATTAAAGAGGATATATAATAAATGAGTCGTATAGGAAAACAGCCAATCTCAATCCCGAGTGGCGTGACAATCACTGTCGACAACGAATTTGTGACCGTTCAAGGTCCAAAAGGTACGTTGAAACAGTTTACAATGCCAGGAATAAATGTAGTACAGAACGATAACGAAATAGTTGTTACTAGAGATAGTGACGAAAAAACACATCGTTCTAAGCACGGTTTAATGCGTACACTAGTTGCGAATATGGTTACTGGAGTAACAGAAGAATATAAAAAGAACTTAGTAGTTAGCGGTGTCGGTTTTAAAGTTGCACTATCCGGTGATACATTAAAGCTAGATCTTGGTTTTTCCCACCAAATTGAATATAAAGTACCAAAAGGTATAAATATAAAGGTTGATAAACTGAATATAGAAATCTCTGGTATCGACAAACAACTAGTAGGACAGACTGCAGCTGAAATTCGAGCATATAAAAAACCAGAACCCTACAAAGGTAAAGGTATTACTTACGAAGGTGAGAGAGTTCTTCGAAAGAGCGGAAAGTCAGGTAAGGAATAATCATGAATGATGTAAAAAGAAAACTTAAGAATAAACTCTATCGTCAAAAGAGAACCAGAGCACGAATTACAGGTACTAGTGATAGACCAAGACTAAGTGTAAACATAAGTAGTACAAACGTTAGTGCGCAGATAATAAACGATGAAACTAGTAAGACTATCGCCTCAGCAACCAGTATAGGTTCTAAAATTAGCGGTACATTAACTGAGAAATCATCTATTATTGGTGAAATTATAGCTAAGGAAGCAGCTAAGAAGAAAATTAAGAAAGTCGTTTTTGATCGTGGTGCTAAAATGTACCATGGCAGAATAAAATCTTTAGCAGAAGCGGCAAGAAAGAATGGACTGGAGTTTTAAAATGGCACGACCACAAAGATCACAACATATGCCCAAAGAAGATAAACAGTTCGATGAAAGAGTATTGAATATTGACCGAGTAGCCCGAGTTGTTAAAGGAGGACGTAGGTTCCGTTTCCGAGCACTAGTCGCTGTAGGTGACGGTAAAGGTAAAATCGGAGTAGGTGTTGCGAAAGGGACAGATGTAGTAGCTTCGATTACCAAAGCAACAGAAGTAGCAAAAAAGAATATTGTAGATATATCTATATATAATGGAACAATTCCTCATGAAGAAACTGGAAAAGTTGGAGGTGCAAAAATTTTGCTTCTCCCAGCAGCACCGGGTACAGGTTTAATTTCAGGTGGAGTTGTCCGTATAGTTCTTGAAATTACCGGAATTCAAAACATTCTTTCAAAATCTCTTGGATCAAACAACAAAATTAACTTAGCCTACGCTACAGTTGAAGCTTTAAAAGCAATTGTTCCTAAGGAAAAATGGCATACTACAAAACAGGGAAACTCCAGTAAACCTAAGAATGTTAAAAAAGACAAAGTTGAAGCTGGAGAAACTAAATAATGAAATACAATGAATTAGACGTAATTAAAGACAAAAGATCCCGACGTGTAGGACGCGGTATTAGCGCAGGACGTGGTAAAACGGCTGGTCGTGGTACTAAAGGTCAAAAAGCACGTGCAGGTAACGGAAGAAAACCAGGATTTGAAGGCGGTCAAAACCCACTTTTGAATCGTATTCCAAAGCTCAGAGGGTTTACGCAGTTTCGACCAAAAACTAAGACTATTACAACTGCTAAACTAAACAATTTTAAGGGTTTAGTTGATAATTTTACATTATTTGAAGCTCGTATTCTAAAAAACGTTGATGATAAAGCAAAAGTAGTACTCAACGGCGAAATTAAAACTAAAGTACAGGTAAAACTTCAAGGTGCTAGTGCTGGAGCAATTGAAGCAATTACCAAAGCTGGTGGAAGTTTTGAAAAGACCGAACGACCAAAAGCTACGTCAACGACAGAAGATAAGTAATAGAGAAATTGTAGTAGACGGCATACGCCTGCTATAATTCATTGCAAAGCAGAACAAGTAAAGTAGAGGGAATAGATGAACTGGAAAATTATATGGCGCTCATTAAAACATGGCGACATGCGCAAAAGGATACTAGCCGTATTCGGAATGATTATCATATTCCGCATGTTGGCACAAATTCCTATACCACTATCAGATCCAACCACTCTTAAAGAATTGCTAGATACCCTATTTTCCGCTACGCAAAATACACAATTATTAGGATTTCTAGATGTACTATCAGGGGGTGCTCTAGCAAACTTCTCTATAATGTTGATTGGTCTTGGGCCTTATATAAATGCCAGCATTATCATGCAATTGCTAACACAAGCTATACCAAAGCTTGAAACTCTAAATAAAGAGGGCGAGTACGGTAGAAAAAAGATAAATCAAATCACTCGTATACTTACAGTTCCTCTTGCCATAGTACAGTCAATTGGAGCTATAGTCTTAGTAAGACAGCAAGCGCAACAAATATCAGGTATTGATATAACAGCAAATGCAGGAATAGGTACTTGGATTTTGATGGTAACAGCCCTAACAGGAGGAGCAATACTACTTATGTGGTTAGGTGAACTTATTACAGAACAGAGTGTTGGAAACGGTATCAGTCTACTAATTACAGCAGGTATTGTGTCTCAGCTACCTGGTACTATTGCTTCAATTGGAACTAGTGTGTTTTCTGGTACGGAACAAGTAACTCTACTAGGACGAACTATAAACTATAGGAGTGAATCATTAATAATTGCTTTAATATTACTGGCATCAGTAATATTGACTACCTGGGTTGTAGTAAAGCTCAATGAAGCAGAGCGCAAAATAACAATTAACTACGCTAAAAGAGTACAAGGCAATAGGGCGTACGGCGGGGTAACCACTAATTTACCAGTTAAATTGATAATAGCAGGTGTTATTCCGATTATCTTTGCTGTAGCATTTCTAAGCGTGCCAAGCTTCGTTGGTCAGCTTCTTAGTACAAATGCTAGTGAAGGTTTGAGTAAGTTTGGTTCTAACTTAGTTCTATGGTTTCAAACACCAACATCTCAGTCATTTGCTTTGGGCGGCTTTACTCCTTACATCTATCCGATAACTTATTTTGTTCTTATAGTTATGTTTACCTACTTTTATACAGGAATAACATTTAACGCTAAAGAGATTGCCGAAAACCTTCAGAAACAAGG
>CAZKAL010000002.1:29310-48765 GCA_964550995.1 uncultured Candidatus Saccharibacteria bacterium
GGCGACACTGTGACAGTTGAGTTGACCCCTTATGATCTTACTAAGGGAAGAATCACCTATCGCAAATCTTGATACTTTATAGAACGGCGTATTTTGCGCCTATTACAGAAACGGAAGTTTCTCGTTTTATAAAACGGAAAGTAATAGACATAAGATACACCATTCTCTAAAGTTTTAGGATATTCCAGACTCGAAAGGGATAGGAGTAAATTTTATAAAATTAAGCAGTGCGTCGTAAGCGAAAACTTACGATCCGTATGAATCGCGTCAGATGTTAATTCGAACGAGATTTATAACACCCAAAAGAGAAAGGATTTCTAACGGGATGAAAGTACGTGCAAGTGTTAAAAAGATAAGTCCAGACGACAAGATAGTACGTCGTAAAGGACGTGTCTATGTTATTAATAAGTTTAAACCTAAACATAAACAAAGGCAGGGATAGTACATGGCTCGTATATCAGGAGTAACTATACCTAACGAAAAGCAAATTCTTTTTGCTCTTTGTTATGTATACGGAATTGGTCAAAAGACTAGTGCGGACATTGTTGCGAAAGCAGGTGTTGAGCCAACCGTAAGAACTAAAGACCTAACAGATAGCGAAATTGCTCGCATACAAGATGTTATAAATGAACGACATACGGTCGAAGGGGAATTACAAAGAAAAGTTACCTCAAACATAAAACGCCTTAAGGATGTAAAAAGTTACCGAGGTAGCCGTCATGCTAATAATTTACCAAGTAGAGGTCAACGTACCAAAACGAACGCCCGAACACGTCGCGGGAAAAAACTAACAGTCGGTGGAACAGCTAAAAAAGCTGTATCAAAGACTTAAAGGAAGGAGATGACTAAAATGGCACAAGATATAACAAAAGAAGAAGAAGTAAAAACTGAAGTCGCTCCAGAAGCAATTAAAACTTCAAAGAGAAAGAAGAATAAACGTTCCGTTCCATCAGGGAAAATGCATATTAAATCAACATTCAACAACACGATAATTAGTTTTACAGATAATAGTGGTGGTGTTTTAGCGCAATCTAGTGCAGGGGCATGTGGTTTTCGTGGTTCAAAAAAAGGCACAGCATATGCAGCTCAAATTGCGTCAGAAAAAGCAGCCACATCTGCAAAACAACAATACGGGTTAAGTAAAGTAACAGTATTTGTAAAGGGCATAGGACAGGGAAGAGATACGCCCATAAGAGCACTTGCCAACCTGAATATCAGTGTAGACAAAATTGTAGATACTACTCCTACAGCACATGGTGGAACAAGACCACGGAAGGCTAAGAGGAACTAAAATGGCAAGAGATACACAATCAATCGTAAAAATGTCTAGGAGAGAAGGGTATGCGCTTCATCCTAAAGCTCATAAGGCACTGGCTAAAAGAACTTCAATGCCAGGACAAGGAGCTCAGGGTCGATTTAAAAAGAAGTCAAGTCAGTATTCACTACAACTTCGTGAAAAGCAAAAAGTTAAAAGACTTTACGGATTATTAGAGCGTCAATTTTCAAATTTAATGAAAGAAGCTTCGAAGACTAAAGGACAATCAGGCCATACATTGCTAAGAGTGCTAGAACAAAGAGCAGACAACGTAGTTTATCGATCAGGTCTAGCACCTAGTCGTAGAGCAGCTCGCCAGCTAGTAACTCATGGGCACTTTAATCTTAACGGAAAAAGATTCGACGTACCATCACAAAGGATTAAACCTGGAGACGAACTACTAGTTAGGCCAAAGAGCACAAAATCTGATTATTTTAAACGAATCGATGATACCAGCCCAGCAGCAGAAAAGACGGTCAGCTGGTTAAAAGTGAATCGTAGTAAATTAGAGATTAAAATTTCAGCTATACCACCAAGAGAAGAAGTAGAGACAGGAATCAACGAACAATTAATTGTCGAGTATTACTCGAGATAGGCTAAGGAAGATAAAGTATGTCAAAACACATCAATACACCAACTATTACCAGCGTAACAGATGAAGAAGGTAACACTTCAACAATCGTGGTAGAACCAATACACGCAGGGTATGGAATGACGCTAGGTAATAGTATTCGTAGGGTGCTACTGTCTAGCATCTCCGGGGCAGCAATAACATCTTTTCGTATCGAAGGGGCAACACACGAATTTACTGCACTTGACGGTATAAAAGAAGATATAGTCGATATAATGCAAAATCTTAAAAAGATTAGCTTTAAAGTATATAGTGAAGAACCTCAGACTCTTACAATAGAAAAGAAAGGGTCTGGCGAAGTTACAGCACAAGACATAAAGACAAACGCTGATGTAGAAGTAGTTAATAAGGATCAACATATCGCAACAATTGATACTGCTAAATCTTCTTTTAAAGCAGAAATAGTTGTTGAAGTGGGTCGTGGATATCAAAATATCACAGAAAATACAGATAAAGTGATTAGTGACTTCATTTCGTTGGATGCAGTATTTACTCCAGTACTTAGAGTACGATATAAAGTAGAAAATACTCGTGTCGGGCAAATGACTAACCTCGATAAACTAATTATCACAGTACAGACTGATGGGTCAATTGAGCCACGAGACGCATTCGAAGAAGCAAATGCAATATTAATGAACCAATACGAAGCACTAGCAGGAAAGACACGAGTAGAAGCACTATCTATGCTTGCTGAAGCAACACCGGCTCCTTCGTCAAGTTCTGCTGATGAAGAAAAAGATGCGCTAACAACTTCAATAGAAGACTTGAATTTTTCCGCAAGAACAACAAATGCTTTGATTAACAACGATATTCAGAATCTAAAGGATTTATTTAGCCTTACAGATGCTGAATTAAAAGATTTAAAGGGATTTGGAAGCAAGGCGCTTGACGAAGTTCGAGAAAAGCTAGCGGAATTGGAACTATAATGAACATTTTTAAGCAAACAAACCGGTATGTGAAAAAAGTCATGAATACTCATAAGGAGAATTCTAATGCATAGGCACGGATATAAGGGACGCAAATTTGGTAGAGAAAAGGACCAACGTAAAGCGTTGATAAAATCACTTGCTGAGAGCCTAGTTTTAAATGAGTCAATTGAGACTACGTCACATAAAGCAAAAGAAATTTTACCGTATGTTGAAAGGTTAATTACAAAGGCAAAAAAAGGCGACTTGCATAGTAGGAGGCAAGTTCTTAAGGGGCTTATGACTGTTGAAGCAGCACATAAGCTTGTTGACGAGATAGCTCCTAAATTAACTGGGCGCGTAAGTGGACATTTACGGATAGAACGTACGACTGCAAGACGTGGGGACAGTGCACAACTTGCAAGAATTTCTTTTGTTGACGATCTATCTGTTAAACCAAAAGAAGCCGCAAAGACGGTAACAGAAACTTCTGAAAAGTCTCCGTCGAAAAAAGTGTCTAAAAAGGAGTCTAAATAATGTCAAATCTAAAAACTTATAGCGCAAAACCTGCCGAAGTAAAAAGAGTATGGTACACAGTAGATGCATCAGAAACGACATTAGGCCGTTTAAGTACAGAGATTGCACAGTTACTAACTGGTAAGAAAAAGCCAATGTTTACCAAGCATATAGATTGTGGAGATTTTGTAATCGTAGTAAATGCAGATAAGGTCAAGATTACAGGTAATAAACTAGAAGATAAGGTTTACTATCGCCATAGCGGCTACCCGGGTGGCTTAAAAGAACGGACTCTAAGAGAACAAATTGAAAATAGTTCATCACTTGTCATAGAAAAAGCCGTTCGCGGAATGCTCCCTGCTAATAAATTACGTGATGAGCGACTAAATAGACTAAAAATATATGCTAGTGCAGAACATAATCATGCAGCTCAAAAACCAACATTATTGAGTCTCAAGAAAGGTAAGAAATAATGGCAGATCATTATACATACGCCCTAGGACGACGAAAAAGCTCAACAGCACGAGTCAGAGTCATTAACGGTAAAGGAAGTATTACAATAAATGGAAAACAAGCAAGTGATTATTTCGCTAATAGCACTAAATTACTGCATGACCTACAAGCTCCATTTAGAGTGATTGAAGACAATAAATTTGATGTAACTGTTGTTGTTAACGGTGGTGGACATGCTGGACAAGTCGATGCGATTAAATTAGGTATATCCAAAGCTTTAACAGAGAAAAATGAAACTCTTAAAGGAACACTGAAGAAAGCTGATCTATTAGGACGAGATCCTCGAAAACGAGAACGTAAGAAATTTGGTCTAAAAGGTGCAAGAAAACAGCGACAGTTTACAAAACGCTAAAATTCTTGCAATTGCTTAGTAAGATTACTATAATTACGTCCAATGAATCAACTAATTAACTATACTAGCTTTTTTTGGTTTACCGGCTCAAGATTGGCGGTTTAATTAGTTCATTCAAGATAAATAGTAATAAAAAGAACAGCATAACCCGCCAAAAGGCGGGTTATTTTCATTTAAAGAAAGGATTATTAAAATGACTAAAGGAATTGCAATACAAGGACTAAGTGGTTCCTACACAGAGATGGCAGCACGTGAAATTTGCCCTCAAGCTGAGCTTACATATATAGAAACATTTGATGGCGTATTTGACGCCGTTCGAGAAGGTAAAGTAAGCAGAGCAGTTGTCGCTTTTTCTAATAATAGAATTGGGCCAATTCGTAGACCAACCGAGATACTCACAGGGCACGGTACTATGAATGATTTTTGGATTGACGGCGGTGTAACAATTCCAATTAATCACAGCCTTTCTGCTCTTCCAGGAGTTAGGATTAAGGAGGTCAAAGAAGTTATTACTCAAGCTGAGGCTTTTAATCAATGTCGTCAATTTACCAGGGGATTGCCAAGTGACGTAAAGCTAACTGAAGGCAGAGACACAGCATTAAGCGCACAAAAAGTTGCTGATAGCAATAGACATGATTTTGCTGCTATCTGCAGTGAGGGAGCGGCATGTATGTATGGGCTTGAACCAATTCAAACAGCAATTCAAGATGATTCGCTTAATTTAACTAGATTTGTAAGTTTTATAACTCTAGGTAACGGAGTCTTAAGGGATCAGGACCCTGATAATACTATCGCAACTTTAACTTTAAGAGAGAACATAGGAAGCCTTGAAGAATCTCTAGCAGTATTTAAGTCAGTAGAAATAGACATCAGAAGCCTTAGATCTAGGCCTATTCCAAATACACCAAAAGAAGTAGATATGGTAATAGAGATTAACGCTGGCATTAAAGACGATAGAATGCCAGAAGTTATCAAAGATTTAGCAATTTCGGGTGGTGTTCTTACTGTCATTGGCAGCTATAGAGCAACAAGAAGTATTTATGAAAAAAGTATCACTGATAAGGAGTTTGTACCTGAACCAGTTGATGTGGAAAAAGAAGTTCAAAAATATCACGATCTAGTCAAAACACTTACAGCAAAATAGATATTTAACTTAAATGAAAACTACATTACAGAAAATGGCGTTTTGTCAGTCAAATGATACAATAGGTGTAAGATGAGTAAAGAAGTTATACTAACAGGTCTTAGGACAAATGCTGAATATCATTTGGGCAACTATTTAGGTGCAATAGCTCCTATGGTGCATATGGCGACCTCAAAAGCAAAAGATTACCAGATCAACATGTTCGCACCAGACTTGCATAGTTTTACAACCGAAATCGATCACTCAAAGCTCTATCAACAAACCCTAGATAACTTGAAATTATTTGTTGCCTGTGGACTTCCAATAGATCACGAAAACGTGTTAATTTACAGACAAAGTATGATTTCTGCACACAGTGAATTAACTGTAATTATGAATAATTTTTCGTACATGGGTGAATTAAATAGGATGACACAGTTTAAAGAGAAAAGTTATAAGGTCCATAACATAACAGTTGGTTTGTACGATTACCCGGTACTAATGGCTTGTGATATCTTACTTTACGGAGCACAATGGATCCCCGTAGGCGAAGATCAGCGTCAGCACCTAGAGTTTACTAGAGACCTAGCAACAAGATTTAATAACAAATTTGGAAAAGTTTTTGAGATTCCAAAAACTTTAAGAGAACAACAACAATTTGTCGATAGAGATGCGGCACCTAGAATCCGATCTTTGCGAAACCCTGAGAGAAAAATGAGTAAAAGTATAGATGACCCTGCAGGGACAATACAGTTAAGTGATTCACCCGACGAAGCTACTAAAAAAATAATGAGAGCAGAAACTGACAATGTAGGCGTTATTAACTACGATTGGGAAAATCAACCTGGTATAACAAACTTATTGCAAATTCTTGCACTACTAAGCGGTGAAACACAAGAACAAGTTAATCAACGATGGCAAGGGAAAGAACACTACGGTGACTTGAAAGCTACCGTCGCAGAACACGTTGCGAAAAAGCTTCATAAGATTCAAGAAAATTTATTAAAAATCGATGATCAGACTTTGATAGATAAATTGACTGACTCTGAAACAAAAATGTCAGTAATAGCAAACGAAACTTTACTAAAAGTACAAAGAGCTGTCGGATTAAGATGAAAAAGGAAATTCCTGAGAGTAAAGAACGTTCACTTTTTTGGCCGTTAAATAAGATAGCAAGGGCTATTGGAGATCTGTTATTGAGTCCTTTTAAACCACCAGAAAATAGAAAATGAAACAGACATTTACTGTTACAGAGGACGATGGAAATGTCAGGGCAGACAAACATATTGCCATTTTATTTCCTCAATATTCTCGTTCAGCACTGGCTAAACTGTTTTTACTTAAGTTGATCAAAATCAACGGTGAACCCATTCAGGCGGGATATAAGTTGCGTCCAGGTGCAGTAGTTGAGTACGATTTAGGACCACTTCAAGCCGTTCCAGAGGTAATTCCACTCCCTGTAATATTCGAAGACGATAATATAGTTGTCGTTGATAAGCCTACTGGAATAATTTCACATTCAAGAGGAAAATTTTGGCAAGAAGCTTCAGTAGCTTCCTTTATACGAGATAAAGTTAGCAACGCATCAGGTGAAAGAGCGGGTATAGTCCACAGACTTGATAGAGCTACTAGTGGTGTTATGGTTTGTGCTAAAAATACCGAAACACTTAGCTTTCTTCAGAAGCAGTTTTCTGCTAGGAAAATAAAAAAAACATATATTGCTGTTGTCTCAGGTAAACCAAAACTTAATGAGGCAATCATTGATGCACCGATAACACGTAACCTTAATACACCAAGAAGATTTATGGTCTCTAAATCTGGAAAGCCTTCACAGACTAAATATACTGTTCAAAAACAAAATGATAAATACACTAGTCTTATTCTAGAACCAAAAACAGGTAGAACCCATCAACTGCGAGTCCACTTGAATTATATCAACTTACCCATAGTAGGAGATGAGCTGTATGATGGAGAAAAATACTCTAGACTAATGCTCCATGCCTATAAACTAACTTTGCAACTTCCGGACGGATCAATGAAAACATTTATTGCTGAATTACCTATTGAATTTAAAAAGATATACGACAACTAAAATGATGGTTAATCCAAGAACACAAAACTTGCTAGAAGGATTTATTAATAAACCGGTTGGTAGTTTAATAATCTCTGGAACGGAGCACTCAGGGATAGATATTGTAGTAAATAATATTATTGAAGCCTTGTTAGGGGATGATTCTAAAAATAATATAGTACTGGTCGAACCAGAAGCAGGAAAGAAAATTGGAATTGATCAAATAAGAGGCCTAAAAAGAGCTTTAGCGACTTCAGTTAGTGCAAAAAAATCAGTTGGAAGGGTAGCTGTAATCAAAAAATCTCATTTAATGACTACAGAAGCACAAAATGGAGTTTTAAAACTAATAGAAGAACCAGTAAATGGTGCAGTACTCCTCCTTATTACTACAGACAAATCATCTCTTTTACCAACAATTAGATCTAGATGCCAATCTATTCCTATTCTACCTATTACTAAAAATCAAGCAATAACTTATGCAGAAAAAGAAAACAAAGACGTAGATCAGCTTAATAAAGCATTCCTCATATCCAAAGGTGAATATGAATTATTCACAGAATTATTGGATACTAATGACAATGTCCTCCCTGAGTCAATACAAAAAGCAAAGACTTTTTTATTAAAATCCATTTTTAACCGCTTACAACTACAAAAAACTTACTCAGATTCTGAAGTACTTTTAGATTTATTAGTTAATTTAGAAAGGATATCAGAGTCAGCATTACATGGAGCAAAGAAAGTAAATATATATCGTTGGGAAAAAGCTATAAAAACCACTAAAAAATGTAGGGAACTTTTAGATTCAAATGTAATAGCTAAACTAGTATTTCTAAGGCTCTGTCTCCAACTCTGATATAATATATTTCATGATAGCTCTACTTTTACTAATAGTACTCGGAAGTTTGGCAATAGTAAGCATTAAGCAAAGAGATAGTGAACTCTCTCCTATTCCTTTAAAAATCAGTGACAAGTTAAGTGGATTGTGGGAGGTCGCCTACCACGGAATGAAAGAGAATAAATTTATCCGGGCGGAAAAGGCTCTTTTAACGATATTGAATATTGATAAAAAAAATGCTGCAGCCTATAACAGATTAGGAATTTTATACGCAAAACAAAAAGAGTTTAAAGATGCAATTGATTGTTTCGAGATAGCAAGTAGTATCGACCCTAGCGCATCAAGTCTGCATAATTTAGGATTGATATATTACGAAACTGAAAACTACGAAAAAGCTAGTACAGCATTTGAACAGGCCCTTAAATTAGAAGAGGATATGGCTGCGCGACATATAGCTTTTGCTAAAGTACAAGAAAAATTAAACGACATGCCCCAAGTAATATCCTCACTTGAAAGAGCAGTAGAATTAGAGGCTAACAGAGAATCACTATACTTGCTTTATCAAGCCTACATTACAGTTGGGAAAGAAGAAGAAGCTAAGAAAATCGAACGTAAAATTAAACATCACTTAAAAAAATCAGGTACAAAAACAAGAACAAGAGTCAAAAGACCCAAAAGACGAGTTATCGTATAGAAAATTTTCTATAATTTTACATTTGAAGATATCTTATTTCACAGGTATAATTATCTAGTCCGTGCAGGGTTAGTGAAGCGGTCAAACACGTTAGACTGTAAATCTAATGGCATTCGCCTTCGCAGGTTCGAATCCTGCACCCTGCACCAATTAACAAAGTGCCACCTTAGCTCAGTTGGTCAGAGCAGCTGTTTTGTAAACAGCAGGTCGTCGGTTCGAGTCCGACAGGTGGCTCCAAAAAAAACATGGCGTGTGTACTAAACTCTACGAAAAACATGCCGTTGTAGCTCAGTGGTAGAGCACATCCATGGTAAGGATGGGGTCACGAGTTCAACTCTCGTCAACGGCTCCAAAACTTAATTTGAAATTTATAATCTAATCTGTTAAAATTATAGGATATGGGAAAGAAATCAGAAAAAAGAAAAGTTGTAGGACTAGTCTGCGAAGAATCAGGACACCGTCATTACTACACTGTAAAGAATAAACAGAATACGCCAGATAAACTTAGGTTGCGTAAATATAATCCAGTACTTCGAAAACATACTTGGTATGTAGAGACGAAAAAGAACTTAGGACGAAACGAAGTAAAACCCCGAAAAGGCTAAAATGCCGTTAGTAAAAACTCCAAAAAGAGTACCGAAATCAGTTAGGTTTGGTATGGCTATCGGAGCTTTAGCGGGTACTATAGGTATGGGTTATCAATCTATCGAGACTTTAAAAGAAGTTGAAGCAAATAGAACGAATGTAGCTGTGTATAATGAAGATATCCAAAATTGTATAGACAGCAGTCTATCAGTTAAAAGTAAATGCGCACAAGAAATTATACCTGGATTTGACCTAGACAATTATATTAGAGTAAAGGGTTCAGAAATATCTGATGGCGTCGTAACAACTGCAAAGCTCACCGTGGATACACCCGGCATTGATGATAGGCTTCTTCAAGAGAAGTTAACCCAAAACTCTCCTGAGACTGACAGATTTACAAAATTTACATCTATATTTGGTGCAGTGGTAGCGGGTGGACTATTGGGGTCTCTAGTAGGCGGAGCTGTAGTTTTTGGAGGTCCAAAATTTAGAGATTTACATAGAGAATATCCGCAAGAAAATTCGCCTAATCCTCATCGAGCATAATTTTATAAATATACTTATATGTGTTTAACTACTTTAGATCTAGAATTGTGTTTATTAATTCGGCATGACTCCAAACCAAAGGAGCTACACCAAGAACTTCATTCGTAGTCGGATCTATTTGCTCTGACAAAGTACCGGAATTGAGCGTATTATTAAGAGTCCATTGAACATAATAGTTTGCCTTTTTAGAATCTCCAATACGACTATAGTACTGAGACATCCATAGTGTTGTTACAAACCACGGGTTTCCTTTATACTTGTCAGTTTTTCTGAAGTAGTTATCGTTTTCATATCTAGGTGTACCTCCACTAGGAGATTTGTCCAGTAATTCTTTTTCTATTGCCTGGGCTGTAGTTACAATTTGTTGCTTGCTAGAGGCAAAGTTGAAAGCAAACGATCCATAAAGGCTTGAAACGTCCAGAGTATCGTCATACTTAGTTTTTTCTCCTTTTTGGTAAAGCAGTCCTTTCCGGAAAGCTTTTCGCTCGGTATTGTATAGTTTGTCGACATTTTGCTTTACTATTTCGCTCGCTTTAAGCCATTTTTCTGAATCCCTTAGAAAACCGTAATCGCTAGCAAAGCGTGATGCAACTAACAGTGCCCTATAAGTAGCCGCTGTACTAAATGTTGTAGTTAGAAATTTCTCCTCCCACAAATCATAACTTGGGTGGGGAAGGCCAGTTTCAGGATCTATAAATCTACACATGAAATTTGCCATTGGTTGAATCAAATCTAAGTACATTGATCTAGCAAATTTATTATCACCAGAATAATCTACATATTCTCCTAGCATAAACAATACTAGCGCAGTTTCATCTTCCTGAATTGCTAATTCTGTATGTCTACCATGAATTAGTGGATGCCAAGTACTCCCAATTGCCTTATCAGGCTGATATTTATGCTGCATGAATCCTTCTTTGGATAAAATATCCCTGCAGAATCTGAAAAACATCTTTGGCTCTTCATATATACCCAGTCTTATGAGGGGCCATATTGTAAATGCTCCGTCACGAGGCCATACATAACTATAATAATCGCGTCCGTAATTATAGATAGATGAATCACAGGAGGCTATTATTCCACCTCTTTTGTCTATATGTGCCTTTATTGTAAATAAAGATAAAATTGATGCCTTCCTATATTCTGAAGATAGCTTCGATAACTCAGGTTTAGCTGGACGTAGCCATTCCTGCCAATAGTTTAATTGTTTATGCAATACATCTGATACACCACTTGATAGCAAATTATCACTTATTTTTACAGCGCCAACTTGAGTGTCTGCTACTGAGACCCAATAATTAAGCGTTTTTGTATTTCTTGGTTCAATTTCACATGAGAGCCTGAGTACTGAGTCTACCCCTGCATGCTCTACCGCATTCATAGACAGCTCTCCATCTTCAGCGTCCTTGTATGTTCCATCTTTTCCTTCAATAGCCATATTACCAACAGCATATTGATCAAATTCAACACCGTCTTCAAATGCTGCTTTTGCTATTAATACACATCTACCTTTGTAGTCTAGGATATAGTTGCCCTCGGGAACGTATAGTGCGGTGTCTGAGCGACCTTCGCTACTAATTTGGAAAGCTTGATGAAAGAATATCCTAATTGACTTTTTCTTTTTGCCTTTGTTCTGGATTATTACGTGTCGTACAAAGACATCATTGTTGTAATCAACAAAACTTTCGATACTTAAACTAAGTTCAAGTTTTTCATTAGTGTGTCTGGATTGAGTTATCATTGCATAATGATGAAGCTTTACGTCAACTTTCCAATCTTCATCGTTAATCCAGGAGAAATCGCCATCGACCCAGATGCCAATGAAGTGGGGAACTAACCTAGCAGAGTTTAAATTTTCAAGTCCTACATATGGATAGTAGAAATCATGAACTAAACCCTTTTCGTCTATTCCAACAGTAAGACTACCATTACTTAATATTGCACTTCGAGCCATACTAATTTACACCTTTTTCGGCAATTCTTAACTGTAAATCTCGATAAGAGTTCATGAAATACATAAAGGCCGAGTATGGTGAATCATAAGGACTGAAATAGGCATGAACATCACCATCATTAGACCATTTCGTACACATATAGTAGAAATGATCACTTGTTTGTAGTTTACGCCAATCTTCTATGATTGCTGGGTCCTGCGTAGCATAGACTGCAGGCTCTAGTTTGTATAGTGACGATATTGCATCAACTTGCATCGCATTACCAGTCCATGCCGTCAGATCTCTCTCAGTATCTGCCCAAGTAACAATATATGGAATATCTACAGAGTCTTTAGCTTCATGCGTTTTAGCAGCTTCTGTAACGGTCTGGAATCCATTGCCAGGTTGTTTTAGCCACTCCGCCGGAAATGCCTCGAGAAACTCAAATATACCGGTATCTTCCCATTGATGTTCGCCAAATGTTTCATAATCCATAAACAAATTAATTATCTCGCTACCAGGATCTGATTCGTTCAGCCAATGACAATATTTTTCTGTATCGAGTGGCCATTCTGACCATTCTTTATTTGAAAATCTAAACGCGACATCATCACTAAGTTTGTAGTTTTTCATTAATAGCTTTATGTTCTCTGTATATGCAGGTCGGTACATGTAGTTTGGAGAACGCCAACTTAAAATTGGGTCCCATCCCTCTGTGATAATAGCCTGAAAACCTGCTTTATCAGCCCAGTAACCTAAATCATTATTGTAAGCTAGCTCCGTATTCCTAAATGCCGTTGGTACTACTCCAAAAACGTCTCTTATTCTGTAGACGTGTTTTTTAACTTGCTCAGTAAATTCATTACGAGAATAGAAAAAAGCTAAAGAGTGGTAGTATGTCTCTGCTAATATTTCCACTCTACCTGTTGCAACAAGTCTTTTAAAGCTATCTAGTACATCAGGGCGCCACATCTCAAGCTGATCTATTAGGGTCCCAGTTATAGACAAACTTACCTTAAACTCTGGGTGTCGCTCTAATAGTTTAATCAATACTTGGTTAGTAGGCAGATATGATTTTTCAGAAACTTTATCTATAATAAAACGATTATTCATGTCATTATTAGGAGTTTCCTCATTAAAATATTGGTGATCTTGACCAGCTTCAAATATTGAGTATTTCTTAACACGCAAAGGCTGATGAGCATGCAAATATAAAACTACTTGTTTACCCATTTCTGCCTCCGACCAATGAACGGTAATGTTGATCTACAATTTTTGCAGATTTTTGCCAAGAAAGGTTTTTGTACTCATTAAACGCATTCTCCCAGAGTGTTTTGGTTAGTGAATTATTATTTACGACAGCTAGTATCTTTTCAGCCATTAAGCTAACATCCCAAAAATCTACCTTTAGAGCGTTATGTAGTATCTCACTTACACCAGACTGGTTTGATATCAATACCGGAGTTCCGAGTCCAATTGCCTCCAGTGGGGTACTTCCGAAAGGTTCTGATACAGACGGCATAACAAATAAATCCGCTAAGCTGAATATATCTCTTAGTCTGTTTCCCTGCACGAAACCTGTAAATACTATATTGCTGCTAATTCCTAAATATGCAGCTCTTTCAATAAGTTCGTAGTGCATGTCTCCGGAGCCGACAAGAACAAAAATTACTTTTGGATTTTTTTGTATAGTTAATTTGGCAGCATCCAGTAAGCTAGGAAGCCCTTTTTGAATTGATTGACGTCCGACATTCACTATTACTTTGTACCCAAGATTTTGCATCTTTTGTAGATACACGTAGTCACTTTCAGCTTCAGAAGTTTTTTGGATGTAAGGACTGTCTAGGTCAATACTATTATGTACAACTTCGATTTTTTCAGGTTGAATACCATATCTGGCTATAATCTTTTCTTTGGTCATTTGAGACACAGCTATTATCTTGTCTGCCATCATCATGCCTTCATATTCAATCTGGTGAATCATTTCATTACCCCAAGAATTATCATCAGCCCCAGATCGGTCAAATTCTGTAGCGTGTATGTGAACTATTAAAGGCAAGTTTGTGATTCTTTTTGCTAGTATAGCTGCTTTGAATGTTAACCAATCGTGGGCATGGATTACATCGAACTCTTTACTTATAGCTGAGCGTATAACCTTTTGTAAATAAATGTCGTTTATGTATTCAGTAGGTATAACGCCTAATTTCTTCGCTTGGACTATATTAATATCAAATTTTCCATATGCTGTTGCGTGTACGTCCATTAAATCTTTGTAAGTTATATTTGGATATTTATTTGCATTTGATCGTTTAGGATTAACTTTCATAAATTTAATCTGACTATAGTCTGCTTCAAATGGGAGAATAAATTCGATATCCGCACCAGAGTGGGCTAGCTTTTCACATAGGCTGTAACATACGACCCCCATACCCCCGACATAGTTTGGAGGAAGCTCCCATCCTAGCATTAATACTTTCAAATTGAATCCTCTATTTTTGCGAATTATTTATCTTTTACAAAGTATAAGCGTTTTACCCTTAACACACAAGTAAAACTATAGATGCAAATAAATAGTTTTTATGCTATAGTTAATTGTTTTATGAAAGAGAATGAAAAAATTCGCAATATAGCGATAATCGCACACGTTGACCACGGAAAAACCACTCTTGTGGACGGGCTTCTAAAGCAGTCCCACACTTTTCGAGATAACCAAGCAGAGATGGCTCAAGAACTAATAATGGATAGTGGAGACCAAGAAAAAGAGCGCGGAATTACAATCACTGCAAAAATTACCGCGGTTGACTGGAAAGATTATCGAATAAACATCGTAGATACTCCAGGCCACGCCGATTTTTCTGGTGAGGTTGAAAGAACGCTACGTATGGCTGATGGCTGTATTTTAGTTGTTGACGCTCAAGAAGGGCCGATGCCTCAGACTAAGTTTGTGCTAACCAAGGCTTTACAAATGGAGCTTAAACCAATAGTAGTTATCAATAAAATCGACAAACCTGCCCGGAGAATCGCAGAAGTAGAAGACGAGTTGGCAAACTTATTTTTAGAACTTGCAGTACATGAAGATCAACTTCATTATCCTGTTTTTTATGCCATAGCACGCGAGTCAAAGGCTTGGGCCGAATTACCTGCAAATAGTTCTGAGGATTCCGACTTGATTAGTATATTTGAATCTATTGTAAAAGATGTTCCTGCGCCATCAGTCGATACTGACGGTACTTTGCAGCTGCTTGTTTCAGCCCTACGCTATGATTCGTTTCAAGGTAAATACGCAGTCGGTAGAATTGAACGTGGTTTATTGCACAAAGGAGATTCGGTCACGCTATGTACAAAGGATTCCAAAAATAAAACTAAAATTGATCGTATATACCGTTCAGTAGGTTTGGCTAATATTGAAGTAGAAAGTGCAACAGCAGGGGACATTGTTTCGGTAACAGGCATTAACGACGCAAAAATCGGTGACACAATTTCCGATATAGATAACCCAGAGGCACTACCACCAATTGAAGTTGAAGCACCAACCCTACGCATATATCTAGGTCCTAATACTAGCCCATTGAAGGGTAACGAAGGTGAATTTACTACTTCGAGACAGATTGGTGATAGATTAAAACGCGAGCTTGAAACAAACGTAGGGCTTACTATTAAAGAACAGGGAATCGGGTTTTTAGTAGCAGGACGGGGTGAACTTCATCTTTCAGTATTGATAGAAACTATGCGACGTGAAGGCTTCGAATTCGAGGTCGGACGTCCTCAAGTCGTAACTAAAATAATTGAAGGTGCGGAACACGAACCTATTGAAGAGGTAAATATCGAAGTACCTCCAGAGCACGTAGGCGCTGTACAGATGGAATTTGGTCGTCGTAAAGCCACACTGATTGACCAGTTTTCAATAAATTCCAACATCACAAAGCTTGTATACAAAATGCCATCAAGGGCACTGTTGGGCGCCAGAAACGAACTACTAACTGCGACCAAGGGAACAATCATCATGAATTCACTACTAGATTCTTATGCTCCTATCGGTAAACCACTTGAACAAATCAGAAGTGGTGTACTAATAGCCTGGGAAGCAGGAGTCGCAACTCCATATGCACTACAAAGCGCCGAGGAACGAGGAGAGTTATTTGTAGGCGCAACGCAAAAAGTATACGCCGGACAAATAGTTGGCCAAAACACTCGCCAAGACGACCTAGAAGTAAACGTTTGTAAAGAAAAACACCTTACAAATATGCGTAGTAGCTCGTCTGATGGCGTAGTTCAATTAACACCATATACAAACTTGAGCCTAGAGCAATGCCTAGATTTCATAGAAAATGATGAATTACTTGAAGTAACGCCAAAGAGTCTACGACTTCGTAAGCGCGAGCTAGATCACAAAAAGCGCAAACGTACTGCCAAGAGTTAGAGCAATGTAATGAGTGAGCTCTTAAATTTAGATTTTGAATTTCCTGAATTTAAACCCCTAGATAATCGGTCAGTTAATGCTTTTCAACTAGCTGGAGATATTAGTACACATGAGACTAAATCTAATACTGAAGCTGTAACTGAATATTCTCTAAGAGCATTAGCAAAAAATATTGATAGATTTCAGGTTATCAATGGTAGTAACCCTACAATTAAAGAATCGAACATAGGTGGTCCCCACGAAGCTTATATATGGCATATTGACGGTAGCCCCGGTAATTATAGATCTGATAAAAGCGTTATAAATCTTTGCTCAAATTTATATCCTACAGAATTTGCAGAATGCAATATGACACTAACTGACAAATGCATTGAAGTGGCTAACTCAGGAACACAAGCTGAGATTGACAATGGAGAAATTGACCCCTACACATCCTTAGATTTTGATATTAATCGGCGAGGTTTTGAGGACGTGCTATTTGAAACGTTTGATAATTTAACTATTCTTTTCGGCATAAATTGGCTTGAAAAAGGTGCGGAAGGAGATAAGGATATAGCCGAATATGTTAAGGTAACTAGTCTGGCTGTTACGCAGGCATTACCCTTTTATTTAGCTTCTGGTGCAACTGAAAGAATTTTACACAGAATCCCTAGTACACCTTACTCTACTAATAGATTTATATTTAGATCATTTTTCGAATAAATTAACTGAAGGTACTTTAGTAGTTACCGGCTTCTACTCCGTAATATTGATCCATTGTTTGCCCGCTAATTTTTATTGCATTAGCTTGGTCTATGCCTACGTATCGTACATGCCACGGTTCATAAATATAACCAGTCAAAGATTCTTTTCCTTCTGGATAGCGAATGATAAATCCATATTTATAAGCATTATTGTCCAGCCACTTACCAGCAATTCCCGTCCCAAAACAGGCTAGCAGGCGGCAAGAACCATCTGGATTACCTAAATCCACAGCTAAACCTGTCTGGTGCTCAGAGTGTCCAGGCCTGGCACTTTCTCTGTCTGCTTCGGCTTTACCCTGAGTGTTAACCCAATATTGATAAGTACTCACTTGAGTGTCGTAAGAACGATAAGAGCTTGCTACTACCATCGGGTTTCCAGCCTTTTCCGCATCAGACAGTAGGTTTTTTAGTGCATTTGCTGCCTCTGGGCGCATTTTACCGCCGGTAACATTCTCCAATACTGGGACATAGTTACTTGGTAGTCTATGTTTTTTATTAACTACTACCGTCAGTTCTGCTGCCTTTTTCAATGTGTTCGTGATTGGCCACTCAGTAACTACAGGTTCAGTTTTGGAATCAGGCTCTAATTTAGAAATATTTACAGTTTCTTTTTTAACAGTATCCGCACTATCATTGTTCTGTATATCTGACTTTTTATTCTTTAAATAAAAGGCCAAACCTACTGCAACCACCAACACTAAAATTACAAGAATCACATAATACTTTTTATGAAACTTTTTTCTGTATTTCATAGCGATATTATACATCCCTTACTGCGCCGAAAGCTATGCGGTCTAGCACTTGTCCTTGCATTTCCATCATTAAAGCCGGAGTTATCACAAATTCTCCGTATCTGTTATTGATTTGGTCTACATGGTCCGATATACGCTTTGAAGCATCTTGAGAACGAAAAGATTCATTAACACGCTGAATTTGTTGAGACTTATCGCTTTTTTGACCCATTTTCTCCTTTGAAAGATCAAAGATACTAAGTTGTTCGGGGTGCCAGTTTTCCAGCCCATATACATGGGCTGACATAATTCTGACGCGGTTAGATATATCGGCACTATGCAGTAGTTTTTTGGCTGATTCGTAGATGTCTACGGTGCTATATAGCCTGCTGGGCACTTTCTCTCCGTGGTACCATGATTTCATTTTGTACATGTGCTCAAAGCTAGCCGGAGCATCCTGACTTGAATTTTCTCCGATAAACCCTATATACAAATGTACCCCTGTAGCGTACAAGTTGTTTTTGCGTAGTCTTCGACCAGTTTTTTCACATAATTTCATCAACAGACGCTCTAATTTAGACATATCTGTAGTTTTGTCACTCAGAGCATGTTGATGGCCGATTCTTTGACGATTAGACTCCACATCATCTATCTCGTGCCCACGCAGACGAAGATACCAATAGTAGCCAACTATACTCTTGAAAACTTGTTTTTTTAGTACATGTATATCAGCTTCTAAAAAATCAAGCGGCGTGTAAATACCAGCTAGCCTTAGTCGAGCCCTATATCGTGTATTTATACCCGGTAAGTCTATTAATACCATGTTTCGATATTTAGCTTTTAGGTTTTGATGGTCAATTAACGTCATTCCATCTGGTTTATCAAACCCCGCAGCATATTTAGCCAAAAACCTATTGGTAGCAATACCTATGTTCACCGTAACCCATTCACCAAGACGCTCAGCTATGTGTTTTTTTATATCTCTGCCAATTTGCAACATGGCTTGGTTATGAATAGCACGCTCTTTAACAGAACTCGTTTTTCCTTTTTCTAGTTTCTTGTTTCTTAGGGCGGGGGAGTTTTTTAGATCTAGAACGAATTCATCTATTGATTTTGGAATTACGTCAGGTGAGTATTCTAATAAGACTTCCTTGAACAGTCGGTGTGCCTCACGGTATTTGGCAGGATCTGGTGTCATTATGACTATCCCTGGAGCCAACGCGCGAGCTTGTTCTACATTGACACCTAGTTTTATGCCCTTAGCCTTGGCTTCATAACTAGCAGCCACCACAAACCCTATAGGAGTGTCATAGGCAGCAACCCCTACAGGACGACCACGCAATAACCTGTTGGCCTGCTGTTCGATTATCGCAAAACAGCTGTTTAGATCTATATGCATGATGTACGGTAATGATTTATTGATCATTACCTCGTTTTTCGTATTTCTTATTTCGTGTTTCATTAAAATATCATCTTTCATGTTTCCTGTTTCGTATTTCGTTAATTTTTCATGTTTCATTTTTCGTTTTATTCGCAAATTA
>CAZKAL010000003.1:0-35305 GCA_964550995.1 uncultured Candidatus Saccharibacteria bacterium
TGTTGTGTCTACTTTTTGGCTTGGTAAGCGGTATATGTTGAGGGTTATGAAGAAGAGGGTTGAACGTGGCGAACATCCCTTCGCCGACATCTAAAACATTTCAGGCAGAAATAATCCCTCTGCTGTCGAGCAGAGCTCGCCACTCTAGAGATTATTTCTTCTCTGGCTCTTTTGAATTTTTTTGTACCTCGATCTGCAGTCGCCGTACGTTATGTACGACTCTTTTGCGTTCGGGCACAAAGAAAATCCAAAATAGCTCAGAGCTGAAGTGTTTTACACCCTTACGTCATTGTTAATGGGACTCTTTTGCGATACGCAGAGTTATGACAAAACTGACTCAAGCGTGAGCCTAAATATTATCAAATATTTATAGCTAGGTCCCTGCGTTTTTCAAAGAAGAACGAACAAATTGCGCTCGAGCACGTCCTAAATATCATCAAGAGACTATATGTTTGTTGTTAATAGAAGGAGTTCCGATATAGCTCCACATCTGAGCCTAGATGCGTCAAATTACATAAATAGAATGATTAGATACGGCTTGTTTGCGATCCGCAGTCAAAAATCTAATCTGACTCAAGGCAAGAATCCTAGATGTTTAATTTTAGTTAGTCTGTTCTTTAGGGGGAGTAGGGTTGTAATGTGTGTAACCGTTGTGTACAATGTAGTTACTATGAGTAATACAGTTTTACATGTTAAGTTGGATCCTGAGTTGAAGAGGCAAGCGCAAGAAGCCGCTGCCTCGTTAGGGTTACCCCTAAGTACTATTGTGTCTGCTAATCTACGACAGTTTGTTCAAACAAGGTCAATTACTATAAGTGACGCTCCGCGTCTGAGACCAGAAGTAGCTGAAGAATTACAAAAACGCATAAAAGATGCAAAAAACGGTAAAGATATATCACCAGCGTTCACTGATATGGAGAAAGCACGTAAGTGGATTGAGTCGTGAAAGAAGTTCGTTTTACGAAGATGTTTAAGAAAGATTTGATAAAACAATCACCAAAACTCCAACAAAGATTTTGGGAACGACTTCAATTATGGCAAGAGCAGCCATTAAATCCTCTGTTATACCACCACCTACTTAAAGGAGACTTCGCAGGGTTACATAGCATTAATATTACTGGAGATGTTCGGGCAGTATACGATGAGTTTGATAACGAAATTGTGCTGTATGTCATGATAGGCTCGCACTCTCAGCTTTATGGGTAAAAAGAAGGTATATGTCGGTTTGAGTGGTGGGGTTGATAGCTCTTTAAGCGCGGCTTTGCTATTAGAGCAAGGTTACGACGTAGTTGGTGTATATATGAAGAACTGGTCGAAGGATCTACCTGGTTTTCCATGTCCTTGGAAAGAAGATTATCAGGATGCTAAACGTATCGCTGTACAGTTAGGTATACCTTTTGAGATGTTTGATTTTGAAAAGGATTATTTCGATAAGGTAGTCAAGTACATGCTTGATGGCTTTAAGTCTGGCATTACACCAAACCCGGATGTCATGTGCAACCAAGAAATAAAATTCAAGCTGTTCTATGACTTAGCAAGAGAAAAAGGAGCGGATTTTATAGCCACTGGCCACTACTCCAGAGTGAGCCACCAGACAGAGCGAATTTCTTTGTCTGAGCCTGCTGTGCTCAGTCAACGTGCCGAAAAGCACGCCTCCTTGCGCGCATCAACTCATCCGCGAACTTCATCTCTGTCTGGCACCTCACAGTCTATAGGAGATGCAAAACTATTACGTGCGGTGGATGAGAACAAGGACCAGACTTATTTTCTGTATAGAGTGTCTGAGGATGCACTAGCACACACACTATTTCCTCTTGGGGACATGACAAAGCCAGAAGTTCGAGCTGAAGCTAAAAAAAGAGGCCTAATAACAGCCTCGAAGAAAGAATCTATGGGTATTTGTTTCGTCGGCAAGGTAGGGATAAAAGAGTTTCTCTCCCAGTACATTGAAACAAAACCAGGAGCTATCATTGAGCAAAACGGACTAAAAATTGGCGAGCATAACGGTGCTATTTTCTACACAATTGGTCAACGCCATGGCCTTGATGTTGGCGGAGGTATGCCTTATTACGTAACGGGCAAGGACATGAAGAAAAATGAAGTATATGTTACAAGTGATATCTCGGATAATAAACTGTGGTCAGATAAAATTAAGCTAACAAATTGCCACTGGATTAACGCGACACCAAAAGTAGGCAAGACATACCAAATACGTACTCGCCACCGTGCTCCACTTGCAATTTGCAACTTTGTCGCAATTTCAGATAAAACAACAGAAATTAAGTTAGAAGAGCCCCTAAGGGCGCTAACTCCTGGGCAGTCGGCTGTAATATACGACGGAAACATATGCCTTGGTGGTGGAATTATCGTATAATTACACCATGGTAGATTTAGAGAAAATAGAGTTGCTACACAGAAAATACGCCCCGGACGAAAAGTTATTTGAGTTGGTTTACACTCATTGCAAAATAGTTAGGGATATAGCAATGTGGTGTGCAGACAACATCCAGGAGCCTGTGGACAAAGCTCTATTAGAAGAAGCCTGTCTACTTCATGACATCGGATCGTATAGTTTTATGCATAATGCATTCGATAAGAGATACTATGTCCAACACGCCACTCTGGGAGCTAAGCTCTTGCAAGGGGAAGGCTACAGTGAGAAGCTTACAGATATTGTCGAAAGCCATGTATTACTAGGTTTAACTAAAGAGGAAATTGTTAATAGTAACTGGAGATTACCCTTTAAAAACTATACGCCCACAAGCATCGAAGGAAGACTCCTGTGTTATGCCGATAGGTTTCATACTAAAAAGCCAATATTTAATAGTTATGATTTCTTGTATGAACGATTCCTAAAAGATTTTCCGGGTCAGGCATCTAAGTTAGTGGCTTGGTCAGAAGAATTTGGTATGCCAGATCTAGATAAATTATCAAAAAAGTATAAACACCCCATACAGTAAGATATTATCTTTAAAATTAATTCAAAGAATGTTTTACGTAGACATTACCGCCTGAATAATTAGTGTCTTGTTGAACTCCATATAGTACATACGCCTGGCACCCTGTTGTAGTGCATTCTAGGGGTATGTAGTTATATGCAGGTGACGTCGCCGACGTGTTGAGAGTATCTGTATCTGAAGGGGCTACGGTGGTACTGGGCAAGACAAACAAACTATTACCGTTCGCATCAATTAGAGCTTCTGGGTCAATCCCCGGGAAGCTACTAACAGTTGGGCTTAAAGGATAGAAACCATTATCATTATAGTATTCTTCGAGTTTTTGGAATATGGTATTAATATCAAGCGATGTTGTAACATCCAAAGCCCTCACTTGTGTATTCTTAAATGTGCCTGTTATGAGTTCAAAAAGCTTGTCGCTCGTTGGAGTTGGTATTGTTTGTGCAGGCGACTCACTACTACCTGTCATACTCAAAGAAGCAGTGTACTCAAGATTACTAAAGGTTGCTGAACTACTTATTTTGGTCGTGAAGTCATCGGTATTTACTGAAATAATGAAGTTTATGTTGCCACTATTTTGTTTATTAGTTGATGTCCATTGTAGGCGTAGTGGCATTTCAGGAGACCCGTCTTTCAGCAAGACTGAAATATCAAAGTATTGATCTTGATTTTTTGGGCTAAACCGAATATTTCTAAGTATTTTGGAGTTCTTCGCCACCCATATATTAACCACTGTATCGTTTGGTTCATCATCTTTAAATTCTCGGTCAATGTCCTCATCTGAAAGGTAGGTATTAAGGGGTTTGTCAGCGCCTAGTTTTTTAGCTACGCCTGTAGCATCTATGTTATCTCTGGCTTTTTTAATAAACTTCCTGATATTATTCATGTTTATATTTACTGAATATTTGCTTGAATTTACCCCTTCAAATTCTTCGTCGCCTAGATATTCTTGCATTTGAAAAGCCATATCATCGTTGTTTGACGTCCAGATGTATTCAGTAGAAGCGTCTACTATTGCATTAGCTATATCTGTGTAGTCTTGCTGTGTAAGTGAACTTTTGTTGCTTATCGCTTTATTTGTATCATCTAGACTTATTATCCCTAAATCTACAAGTTTTTGTAAGCTTATCTTATGCCATACTCCGTCTAGATCCGTACCAAGAGTTGACGAAATGTCGCCTATTGTCAATAACCGTTGGATTAGATCTTCAACCTTAGTGGTTTTAAAATAAAAGGTTGGTAAGTTCTCTTTATCATAAGCTGTAGAAATAAATTCAATTTTAGATGCTACATCTTGTAGGTCAGTGTCTATTGTGAGTTGAGACTGTCCGTCCACATTCCAGTATCCTTTTATGCCTACACTAGCATTTACAGGCTTGGTTACTGTAATGTTTCCTGTAATGTCGGTGTTTTTTAGGTCCTTTTCAGTTACTTTAGAGACAAGCTTCTTCGCCCCAACTCCTACGGATGCTATCCCTCTTTTGTAAACATTCTCTGGTGTGTTTTGTAAATAAGCATACACAATACCACTTATTCCAAGCACCCCAAGTATTGCAATGATAATAATTATCAGTTTCTTTCTACTCTTTTTTGCTGGCCTAGGTGTGTTGATAGAAGAGTTAAGTTGTGGATTAGGTTGTGCGGCAGCAATTGGTTGTGGTTGCACTGGAGCGGCCGGTGGCTGTGGGCTAGTCAGCGGTTGTTGGACTGGCTGTTGCCCAGGTGTTTGTGGATTTTGAACAGCTGGCCGTGGATTAACTTGAGGTTGCTCGGGTTCTACCTTTGGCGATGAGTCTGGTTGGACGGTTTCAACTGGCATCTGTGGACCTGGTGTTTGTTCTTCTGGGTTCATATTTTGTTATCTTTCTTATGGTTTAATTATCTCAATTTTACCATACTGTTTTATATCAAGGTTTAATACTCTTAATAATCTGTTAATATAGTATCGATGACAGCACAAGAAATACGTCGAGCCTATTTAAAGTTTTTTGAGGACAAGGGGCACGTGGTTATTCCACGAGCTCAGTTGGTACCCAAAGATGATCCATCAACATTGTTTGTGGGCTCTGGGATGCAACCATTACTACCATATTTACTGGGTGAAAAGCACCCAAAAGGTGTGCGTTTAACTGATTCTCAAACCTCTTTTCGTGCTGGAGACATCGACGATGTAGGCGACAACAGACACACAACATTTTTTGAGATGCTGGGTAACTGGAGCCTGGGAGATTACTTTAAAAAAGACCAGATTAGATGGTTTTTTGAATTTTTGGTTGGAGAAGTAGGTCTTGATCCTAATAAACTCTACGTTACATGTTTCATCGGAGATGAAAAAAGTGGCATACCAAAAGATCTAGAGTCAGCAGAAATATGGCAAGAATTATTTGCTGAGCAAGGGATAGATAACAAAATTGTTGAAATAGGTAGCGCAAAACAAGGCGATAAGGTAGGTATGCAGGGTGGCCGAATATTCTACTATGACGACGGAGAAAACTGGTGGTCACGAGCCGGTGGTATAACTGAAACGCCAATTGGTGATCCATGCGGGCCTGATAGTGAGGTTTTTTATGATTTTGGTGAAGAATTGCACGATAAGACTGAATGGGGCAAAGCTCACCCTGCCAATGATAGTGGGCGCTTTATAGAGATTGGCAATCAAGTTTTCATGCAGTACAAACGTACAGAAACAGGATTTGAACCACTGCCTGAGCAAAACGTTGATTTCGGCGGGGGCCTAGAGCGTATTGCCGCTGCCGCAATAGATAGCCCAGATGTGTTCAAAATCAGCATAATATGGCCGATTATTGAAAAATTACAGGATTTATCTGGCAAAAAGTACCAAGAATACACCGAAGATATGCGCGTAATTGCTGACCACCTGCGGGCTGCTATGTTCTTAGCAGTTGACGGGGTTAAACCGAGCAACAAAGAGCAGGGTTACGTCATGCGCCGATTAATGCGTCGGGCGATACTTAAGGCTTTTAATTTAGGGATTGAACAGAATTTTGTTCAAGAAATCGCCCCAGTTATAGCTAGTTTGTATAAGTCTGATTTTCCTGAGGTATTGAAGGGTGAAGAGGAAATAGTGACGGTCTTAGTTAAAGAGGAAAAAGTTTTCAAACAAACATTACGAAAGGGCTTACGAGAGTTTAGTAAGTTGGCTTCTGGTGGTTTAAACGGAGATTTGGTGTTCACGCTATATGATACGTATGGGTTTCCTGTAGAGCTTAGCACTGAAGAAGCAGAGAATCAGAACATTGATATCTCAGACGGATGGCGTGAGGAGTTTGAGGCCAAAATGAAAGAGCAACGGGAACGATCGCGGACTGCCGCAAAGGGTACTTTCAAGGGTGGACTGGGTGGTCATGAATTAATACATAAAAAATATCACACCGCCACACATTTGATGTACCAGGCTTTGCGTGATGTACTGGGCGAACATGTAGTTCAGCATGGATCAAATATTACTGCCGAACGACTACGATTTGATTTTAGTCACGGTGAGAAAATGAGCGATGATCAGAAAAAAGAAGTTGAGGACATAGTAAATGAGCAAATCAACAAGGATCTTAAAGTTAGTTTTGCAGAATATCCAACTAGCGAAGCTACCGGAAAGCTTGGTGCACTAGGTCAATTTGGTGATCGCTATGGCGATACGGTTAAGGTTTACACAATGATTGAGGACGGAGCTTCAAATCCATTTAGTTTTGAGATTTGTGGTGGACCACATGTTGACCACACGATGCAATTGGCTGAAGGTGGCAAAAAATTTAAAATCCAAAAAGAACAATCTTCCTCAGCCGGCATCCGTAGAATCAAAGCTGTTCTTGTTTAATAGAATTAATTGCTAAAATTTTTTGATTAACAATTCAAAAGCTGATTTAAAGCTGATTTAACTCAGCTTTAAATCAGCTTTCGAAGCAAAAACAAATTGAGTATTGTATTCAAGTTTTGGACTCATCCTCAAATTTACTATTTATCTCTGTTGCTGTGGTGTATACTAAAACGTATATGCTAACAAAGTTAAATAAGCTGAATAAGCTAAAAAATACTACCATTGGTAGTTTAAAAAGGCGCAGTAATAAACGATCAGACCAATACATCGTGGCTCTTGATATTGGAACGGAAAACGTTAAAGCGCTGATAGGAAGAGTGGCTGAGGACGAAATAGAGATCGTTGGAGTAGGTAAAGCACACCAATCTCTAACAGATATGCAGGCGGGTGCAATTTCTGATATTGCGTCGGTAACAGCAAATTGTAATCGTGCTCTGGCAGAAGCCGAAAAGCAAGCCGGCGTTAGTGCTAGAGCAGTTGTAATTGGTATTGCAGGTGAGTTAGTCAAAGGAACAACCATAACCGTTAATGTGCAGCGCAAGGACGCGAAGAAAACACTTGAAATCCCTGAAGTGGAGCGAATTATTGAGTTAGTACAAAAGAGAGCCTTCGAAAGAGCCAAACATCAGATTACTGAAGAATTAGGTGGTAAAGACGTTGACGTTCAACTGGTCAACAGTGCGCTTGTAAGGATGGAGATAGATGGGTATGCGGTAACAAACCCCGTCGGATTTAAAGGCAAAGAAGTCAAGGTCCAACTCTATACAGCTTTCGCACCTATGATTCACATCGGGGCACTTGAACAGGTGGCAAGCCAATTGGACATGGATCTTCTGGCCGTAGCGGCAGAGCCATTTGCAGTAGCCAGATCTGTTATTGGCGACTCTGAGGATTCAACTCTAAATGCAGTTTTGATGGATGTAGGGGGTGGAACAACGGATATAGCTGTATTATATGAGGGCGGCGTTCAAGGTACTAAAATATTTGGAATCGGAGGGCGAGCTTTCACTCGTTCTGTTGAACGTGATCTCTCTTTAGATTTCAAGAAAGCCGAAGAAGTAAAAGTTAGTTTAACTAATGGTTCAGAAAGCAACCCACAGGCCAAAAAGGCCAAAAAAGCCTTAGCAAAAACAACTAAAGTTTGGCGTTCTGGTGTTGAACTAGCATTATCTGAGTTTGAAAGTCTAGATCATCTCCCTCATCACATATTACTGTGTGGAGGTGGAGCTAGCTTGAAGTCCCTTACGGTTGAACTAGAAGAAACAGATTGGTATCGAGATCTGCCTTTTGCCCGCAAGCCAAGCGTTAGATTCATAACACCAGAAGTAGTTATTGGCATTACAGATATAACACAAGACCTCAAAGACCATACGTTTATTACTGCAATGGGGCTTTTACGCGTTGGGCTTGATACAATACTGCAAAGCGACTCTGATAATGACAAAGAAGGTGTTAGTGGTAAGATAAACAGGCTACTAAGGATTTAAAGACATGGGTACTGCAACAAAAGACACACTGTACATAGAGGCTGACGACGAGATAACCACAATTATAGAAAAGGTTGTCTCCAGTAAGCATAAAGTTATTGCGGCCGTATTGCCAAAACATGCGACTGTTTTTCAGAGTGCCGTTAACATGAAGTTGCTAAAAAAAGCAGCTACAGAGGCAAAAAAGAATCTAGTTTTGATAACATCAGAGCCAGCAATAAACTCTATCGCTGGATTATCTGGCATGCATGTTGCAAAAACGTTAACTTCAAAACCGATCATCCCCAAAAAACCAAAAACATCAGATAGCGAGACTACAATAACTACGGATGATGTAAACGTAGCTGATGAGAAGCTTGGAACAGATGAAAATGTACCATCAACAGATAAAGAAGAAACTGTAGAGCTGGACAATACAGATCCTCTTGAATCTAAGGATTCAAAGGATAATATAGTTAAGGCCAAGAAGAAAAAGTTCAAAATTCCAGATTTCTCTAGTTTTAGGTTGCGACTTACGCTTGGAATACTTGCGATAATTCTTATCGGAGTCGGGTGGTTTTTCGGGTTTGTAGTATTACCAGAGGCAACAATAACAATAAATACAGACACTAGCCGTGTAGACGTAAATACAGATTTTATAGCTAAGGTTGGGTTAGAGAAGGCTGATATAGCCAATAACGTCATCCCAGCTAAGAAAGTGGAGATAAAAAAAGAAGATAAGGTTACTGTGCCGGCAACGGGTGAGAAAAATGTTGGTGAAAAGGCATCGGGAGTTATGACTCTGACGAACTGTATAAAAAGTAATAACAATAACGGGATAAACATTCCTGTTGGTACTGGCTTCAGCGTCGGTAGCTATACATTTGTTACTACAGAGAAGATATCTTTGGCTGCGGCAATATACCAAGGAGCTGATTGTCGGAGTGCAGACTTTCCTGGTCTAGGCGCAATAGGTGATGTTATGGTTGTTGCTAATCAGCCAGGTGACGGTGCGAATCTAGCCTCTAGAGATTATACTTCCAGTATTAGTGGGGTATTAGCTTTTGGATCTGATATGACAGGTGGAACTACCAAGCTAACCACTGTAGTTTCAGAGGAAGACATTAAGAACGCTACAGATAAGCTAACAGGTTCAAGTACAGCAGATGCAGTTGATGAATTAAAGGCTGAATTAAATTTAGCGGAATTTCAACCATTAGAGGAAACTCTACAAGAATCAGACTCAAAAAATACAAATTCTGCCGCTGTTGACACTGAAGTAAGTGAACTTACCGTAACAAGGTCTGTAACCTATAGTATGTCGGGCGTTTCTGCCGAAGATTTATCAACGCTTCTAGATAATAAGGTTCAAGAAAGTCTTGTCGATAAATCTCAGAATATCAGGTCAAATGGGCTTAGCAGTGCTGTATTTCAGCTAGTAGACAAAACTTCAGATACCGACTTTACATTAAAAATTAAGACAGTCGCTACAATTGGCCCAGAGTTTGACGAGGCTAGTATTAAGCAAGAAATTTCAGGTAAAAAGCGTGGGGAAGTACAGAAAATATTAGAAAATCGTCAAGGTGTTAAATCTGTTAATGTGGAGTTTAGTCCATTCTGGGTCTTTCAAGTTCCAGATAAGCCAGGTAGAATAACCATACTTATAAATGAGCAGAATTAAATTACATGGCGACATAGTTGGGTTGGATCTAGGGACTTCTCGAACGGGTGTAGCTAGGTTGAACACGGTAGCACGCATTGCCGAACCTCTAGAAGTTATTGATATGAAAAGTAATGACCTGGAGATACAAGTTGCGGAAGTAGTGAATAAGAGTGGCGCTTGCGCTATTGTAGCTGGTTTACCGCGTGGTTTAGACGGACAAGTAACAGATCAGACTAAATGGGCCGAAAAGGTAGTAGAAAAGCTCCAGAATAGCTTAAACGTACCGGTATTTACTATCGACGAGGCTGGAACAACCAAGAAGGCCGAATCTATAATACAGCCCAATCAGAGCATTGATAGCGTGGCTGCGGGGGTGCTGTTAGAGGATTTTGCAGGAGAAGTGTTAGCTGGAAGGATTGAAAATGTCAGTTTTTAACTACAAAGAACAGATGAAATTCAAAAAAAGCTGGTTAAAGCGAATAATATTAGGTTCCACTATTTTGCTGGTTTTGGGTATTAGTGTGATAATTTTTGGGTATAAAACTAGCATTCGACCCGTTGATCTAAATAATGAAACAATTCAGGATATTACTATCGATAAAGGATCAAGCGAAAATGATATTAGCCGTACACTTAAGGATAATGGGTTAATTAATTCGTCGTTTTGGTATCAAATGTACACCCGTATTAACAGGGTAAGTGGCGAGACACAGGCAGGTGTCTATGAATTATCGCCATCCATGAGTGTGTCAGATATAGTTAACAAGCTAACTAATGGTGACGTTAAGGTAAATTTAATGACTATTTTACCTGGGCAACGACTTGAAGACATTAAGCAAGTGTTCCTTAAGAAAGGCTACACATTAGAAGAGATCGACAGTGCTATGGACCCTATGAATTACGTCAATCACCCAGCGCTTGTCAATAAACCAAAATCAGCAACTCTAGAGGGATATCTCTATCCTGAAAGCTTTCAATACACTTCTACAACACCACTAAGAGCAATAATCGAGTCGTCACTTGATAAAATGGCGGAATTATTTACTCCTGAAATAAAACAAAAACTACAAGAAGAAGGATTATCCTTGCATCAAGCGGTAACATTAGCATCGATTGTCGAAAAAGAAGTAAGCAAAAATGAGGATAAACCCACCGTCGCTCAAGTATTTTTGACACGTTATTCTCGAGGTATAGCTTTAGGCTCAGATGTTACGGCATTTTACGGCGCCTCCCTGGTCGGTAAAGATGAATCTGTAAGCACAGATACTATATACAATACTCGGATACACTCCGGATTACCTCCTGGTCCTATCAGTAATGTATCAATGGACTCTCTATTAGCGGTTGCTAATCCATCAACTACTGATTATCTATATTTTGTTGCAGGTGATGATGGAGTAACGTATTTTTCGCATACACTTGCTGAGCATGAAGCTTTAGCGGCCCAACACTGTAAAATACTCTGTCAATAATGGTATTAGTGACTGTTTGTGGTTAATGCAGAAGTATTGACAAAAAACGGTCTATTCTCTATACTCTATCCTCGTAGTTGTTAATAGAAAAGCTGTACAGTTGCAATAAAAGCAATCAGTTGTACACTTAAAAAAGCGACTACAAATTAAGTTGAGAATTAGGAAAAAATTAAAGGCACACTACCAGAAATATCCAATAGTGCCAGGAGATTTATATCCGTACACAAATAGAATCTGTTAATGATACGCCAAAAGCGTTGGCTAAACAGGTAAATACCGCTGCTAAATCGGTAAATAAGAACTTAAAGAGACGCTACTTTCGAAGTAAAAAGCGCGCTGTTCGCTATAGCCTAGTTATAGTGAATGTCATGTTGTTTATAGGAGTAGCTTCATTTATTGTAGCTAATCGCCCAAACTCATCTAATGCTTCTGCCCCTATCTTATTATCTACCGCAAAAAGTGATGAAATATCTGATCCACTAGACGTAATAAGCGGAGCAGATATAGCCGTTAATATCGCTCAGCTTACACGTATGGATGAGACCGTTGCCGTTACAAATAATGCTGATTCAGTTAATACCCAACTAGATACAATTCCGTCCGGTGTTCAAGTTGTCGCTAAGCCGCAAATCGTTAAAACTAGCTTAAAATCTGTTAAAGATGTAGTTAACTACACTGCTGTAGAAGGTGATACTGTATCTGCTCTTGCTAAAAAGTTTGGTGTTTCGTCTAATAGTATAAAATGGTCAAACAGTTTGGCACACAACAGCATAACCGTGGGTAAAAAATTGACAATACCTCCAGTCGAAGGTTTTGTCTATAAGGTAAAAGACGGAGATACCGCCAAGTCTCTAGCTTCAAAATATACGTCATCTGAGTCAAAGATTACTGCCTTTAATGACGTAGAGTTAACAGGATTAGTTGCTGGCCAGAACATAGTGATTCCAGATGGCAAGATTTCGGCTCCTGCTCGATCATCATATCGACATGCTGTTTATTCTTCTGTAGAAAACTCTGGATATAATGGCTATGACTATGGGTATTGTACGTATTATGTAGCAAACAAAATTAAAGTACCTGTTAACTGGGGTGATGCTAAATGGTGGGATGATAATGCGTCTCGGACACCAGGCTGGGGTGTTCTGTACAATCCAGGTGCTGGTGAGGTACCGGCTGGGGCTGTATTGGTTAGCAATAGTGGCTACTACGGTCACGTTGCATATGTAGAACGTGTTAATGCTGATGGAAGTCTATATATTACAGAAATGAATGCAAATTGGCATTGGAATGTTACGTCAAGCAGAACAATACCTGCAGACCGTATCGGTGCCTACAATTATGTTGTTAAATACTAAAGATGAGAGACAATGGTTCTAGATCAGGTTTCTAACACTAGATACTAAATACTAACTACTGTATACTACCCCTGATATGTTTGTAGATTCAGCAAAAGTTATGGTTCGGGCGGGCAAAGGCGGTAGTGGAATAATAAGCTTCCGCCACGAGCGCTATGTTTCACTTGGAGGACCTGACGGTGGCGATGGTGGGAATGGCGGAGACGTTGTATTTATAGCAAATTTCAACCAAAACACATTATCAAGATTCAGGATTAGTAAAGAATTAAAAGCAAGCGATGGCGCAAATGGCGCAAATGCAAAATGTCACGGTAAAAGAGGTAAAGATTTAGAGGTGTTGGTACCCGTTGGTACTCAAGTGCGCGTAGGTGGAAAAACTATAGCCGATTTTACAGAAGATGGCCAAAGAGAAGTTATTGCGGTTGGAGGCAGAGGAGGATTTGGGAATGCCCACTTTACGACTAGTGTTCGGCAAGCACCTAGAATTGCCGAAAAAGGAGATGATGGGGAAGCCTTTGAGCTAGAGCTTGAATTAAAAATCATTGCTGATGTTGGATTGGTGGGATTACCAAACGCCGGCAAAAGCACTTTTCTTGCTAGTACTAGTTCTGCAAAACCTAAAATTGCTAACTACCCGTTTACGACACTAAACCCACATCTGGGCGTAGTAAAAGTAGCCAAAGACCAAGAACTATTAATGGCAGATATACCAGGCTTAATAGACGGAGCGAGTGAAGGAAAAGGGCTAGGAGATGAATTTTTGCGACATGTTGAACGTACAAAGATTTTATTGCATATGATTGATTCTTATTCAGATGATATTGTACGGGATTATAAAATAATTCAGAAAGAATTGAAAAACTATAGGGTAGATTTAAGTAAGAAACCACAAATTATCGCACTAACTAAGATTGATGGTCTTGATGCAGACATAGTGCAAGATCAAATCAAAACACTTAAAAAAGTTTCAAAAAAAGCGGAAATATTTACTGTTTCTTCTATCAGTGGCGAAGGGTTAAAAAAATTACTGTATAAGCTATATGAAGTTACGGATAAGCAAAGGATAGCCGAAGCTAAAAAAGAAGCAGAGGAAGACAGTAAAATTCCAGTTATTGGAGTTTCTGATGATGTTGAAGCCTGGAGTATAGAAGTTCAAAGGCGAAGAATAATTATAAGTGGTAAAAAAATCGAGCGTTTCGCTAATCGGACTGATTTTAACAGCGAAGAAGCGGTTAGTCGTCTGCGGGATATTATGCGAAAAATGGGAATAATGCGAGACCTTGAGCGAAAAGATATAGAACTTGGAGCAAAAATATATTTTGCAGATAACCGGGAAAACTTCTTAGAATACTAGATAAAAAATTCGAACCCAGTTATTTTATTACATAAGACAATTTAAGCCCTAGATAGACCAGAATGGCCATATATCCATAGTTTGTTTAGCTAGACTATGAGATTCAGGCTACTGAGTTTACACTATATGTTATGACGTACTATTTTTATGATTTAGAGACCACGAGTGCTAGTCCTCGCAGTGGCCGAATAATGCAATTTGCTGGACAGAGGACTGATGTGGATTTAAAACCACTCGGAGATCCAGATAATGTCTTGATTAAGCTTGCAGGTGATGTTTTACCTGAGCCCGATGCGATCTTAGTTCATGGGATAACTCCACAAAAAACACTAGAAGAAGGCCTAACGGAGGCTGAATTTGCAGAATTTTTTGAAAATGAGGTCTCGCTAGCAGGTACGATATTTATCGGATTTAATAACATACGCTTTGACGATGAGTTTATCAGAAGGATTTCCTACAGGACTTTTCGAGATCCATATCAATGGCACTGGAAAGACGGTAGAGGTCGCTGGGACTTACTGGATGCTATCCGTATGATGCGTGCCTTGCGCCCTGAAGGATTAAAATGGCCAATTGTAGACGGAAAACCATCTGTAAGATTAGAGCTAATGGCAAGTGAGAACGGATTAACACACGATAATGCTCACGATGCAATGAGTGATGTAATTGCACTAATTGAGTTGACACAGAGATTTAAAGAAGCTCAGCCGAAACTTTTTGATTATTTGTTGAGTATTAGAGACAAAAAATCAGTCTCAAAACTAGTTGAAGGTAATAAGCCTTTTGTTTATTCTTCAGGGAAGTATAGTAACGAATTTGAAAAGACAACAGTTGTCAGTACTTTGTTTAAACATCCACGTCGTGATACGGCGGTAGTTTATGATCTGCGTGAGGATCCGACTAAATGGTTAGGAAAAAGTACCCAAGATCTAGCAAAGCACTGGTTAGCTAGGTACGATAGTGAGTTAGAAAAATTGCCGGTCAAGATGTTGCAATATAACCGCTGTCCTGCCGTCGCACCACTTGGAGTGCTAGATGATGCAAGCATAAAACGTATATCGGTAGATCTTGAAGCTATTGAGAAAAACAGAAAAATCATAGCAGAAAACCCTAATTTTGTTAAAAAAATCGAAGGTGCACTGGACATAGTAGAGAACGAACAACAGGGTAGGCTACCATTAAATGATAAAGTAGATGACCAGATGTATGATGGCTTTTGGGTGGGTAGTGATCAAGCTGAATTATCTGAGGTGAGTTCGGCAAGCCCAGATGAACTGACAAAATTATCAACTACCGTAAAAAATAAGCGCATAAGAGAGATGATACCGTTATTTAAAGCACGTAATTATCCCAAAAGTCTAACTGCCGTGGAAGCTTCACAGTGGGAGTCTTATCGTAAGGATTTTTTTACAAAAGGTGGAACCAACAGTCCGATTAACAAATTCTACAACCGCATGGCAGACATTGCTAAGACGCGCAAACTTAGTAGTAATGACGAATATTTGCTTACGGAATTACAGCTTTATGTTGAATCAATATTACCAATAGACGAATCAGAGAATCAAGACCAGAGTTAGACTTCATCTAGGCTAATTTTGTAGGGTAGATTTATCGTTTACCGGTGCGTCGTAGGAATTTATCAAGCCATGAAAGCCGGTTACGATTTAGCATGAAGATAGTCGTTGCTCCTGCCATGATTCCAATGCCCATTCCTTGCAGTATCCAATAATCGGCTGCGGTATTAAGCCAGATGCCTAAAATAAGTATTAATGCAGATAAAAAATCCCATGCCCGCTTGACCCAAAGTATGTTTGGGAATAAAACGCTTTGAAGACTTTCGCTATGCTTCTTTATAAAGTGTATGACATTGTCTGCCCAGTCGTGATTTACAGCAAAAAACCCAAAGGCTGCAAGTAGCAAGGGAATGCCACCAGGACCTGGTAGAGGCCCAATTATTGGAACTAAAATAAGCAGCACAACTCCGGTTATGTCCCAGAGTATAACTTTCCATAATGGGTTTTTTCGCTTAGTCATAACTATAAAGTGTAGTATACGCTACAATATCCAACCTGCGACAATTTGTGATAGTCTTTAGTTAATATAACATGTGTAATAAGAGGAGTGACAATGGGGGCTAGACGTACTATCGAAGTAGGACATACGGGTATTGACTATGGACTAACTCGTGAAGAGTTAGAAGATTTAGAATATGATAGTTTTAATAGACACGAACCACAGGCCAGAATTTCAAGGGAAATAAATCTTGCTGATACTGAGCATAGACATGCGTGGCAGGACTTCATGAGTAGTTTTGGTCAAAAAAATGTCGATCAATTTAAGACACGTGGAGTAGGTGAAATGATGGTAGTATATGCCGGAAAAGAAGAGCTGACCGCTATGCTGAGAGATAAATACCCATGCATATCAGACGCAAGGCTTATAAAGAAGATGTATAGAATCTCAAGAGACTTCGCTCATTTCGTAGATGACGGGGAAAGGGCCACAATTGATAAGAGGTATGATGAGGTAGAAGTACCACACCCTGACCAGTATCGCCACTGGACTTCAAATATTTTCGCTGTAGATAGAGTTTTGGCTCCCCCTCCAGGAAGTAAAACGAAATTGGCATTGAGTTTTTTGGGCGAGTCTGAAGAGATACTTAGAGACGAGGCTAGGGCAGTAAAAGATTTTTTCAAAGGTGAAGGTTTTAATCCTCGACATTTACAGCGCGAGGATCTGCACGTAACAATTGGAACGCTATATCTCCAGCTCGGATCAAGAGAGATTAAACCAGCAAAAGAACCCATGCCTGGAGTCATTGGTCTTAAGCCTCCTAAAATGAGGGTAATTGAAAACAAACCTGTCACAATATGGCCAGAATAGCATAAGCTATTTGATATATATGACTAATTATCAATATTAGTTTGTTATAATGTCAATACAGTATGAGTAAATTAGACGGACAGAGAAGAATTGAAGATTTTGAAGTACTTTCTGTGTACCGCAGAATTGAGGGTGGAGCTGAGAAATTTGTTGATTTAGCTAGAGGCCTAGAACTAAATATGCTACAACCGGAAACGACAGGCCTTATAGAAGTGCAGGGTGAGTCTAATCTCGTCCGTACTGTACGTCCGTACTGTGACTTTACTGGAGCTAGAGATCTAAAACTGGACATGTACTCAAGACGTGATGTACCTGAGTCGAGGTCTGAAGCAAAATTTAGAACGCTAAGGAGACGATTAAAAAAAGGCGAGAGTCAACACGCAAAGAATAAAGGCAGAGGGCCTGAGCGAGATTTGGTCACTCCGTTAACAGATCAACTTGATTACATACAAAAAATCGAGTTTGGCATAGAGGACGGGGAGGTTGAACTAGATATTGTAGCTATATCGTTCCGGACATCACCAGACGTTAATAATGGGAAATATGAACTAACAATGATACCTAATATTGCATCTAAAGTAGGGCGTATGCTCCTTAAACAACAGGCTCATATACACAAACGTGTCCGCGAGAGCTCAAGACAAATTGCCTACCCATCAAGCTCAAGTGGGATTGAGATACCATTCGTAAATGTTAGGACTATTCCAGAAGACCTGGTTAATGGCGAGAGGAAGTTTCATGAAAATCTTAGGAAGATGCTGCCACTAACAGTAAGTCTTGGTGATACGCAAATTGAGTAGGGTCTAATTTCATATTTTTAAGGAGTACTCAAAAAGGTGTATAATAGTACGTCATGTCTGAGTCAATAGTAGTAAAAGGTGCCAGGGAGCATAACCTAAAGAATATTGATATTACTATTCCTCGCCACAGCTTAACGGTAATTACGGGTTTAAGTGGATCTGGCAAATCGTCTCTTGCATTTGACACAATCTATGCAGAAGGCCAAAGGCGCTACGTCGAGAGTTTAAGTGCTTATGCACGTCAATTTTTAGGTTTAATGGAAAAGCCTGATGTAGATCAAATCGACGGGCTAAGTCCTGCAATATCTATCGACCAGAAATCAACAAGTCGAAATCCACGTAGTACAGTGGCCACAGTCACTGAAATATACGACTATTTGCGTTTGCTTTACGCTCGCATAGGAACGGCGCATGGTCCAGACGGCGAGCCGATACATACAATGACAATTCAAGATATTTCTGGAGGTGTCGCCAACTTACCAAAGAAGCACAAGCTAATGATTTTGGCTCCTGTAGTTATTGATAAAAAGGGCGAACATGCACATATCCCAGAATTGTATATACGGCAGGGTTATGCCCGCGCTAGAGTTGACGGGGTTGTTTATTCGCTTCAAGAGTTCCCAACTCTTGATAAAAAATACAAACATAATATACAAATTGTAGTTGATCGTGTTGTAAATAACGAAGAACAGTCCAGTCGAATCTTTCAGGCTGTTGAGGATGGCTTACAACTAGCCGAAGGGCAACTGCTAGTTATTGATGTGGACAATAATGACGCTGAACACCCTTTCTCACAACGTTACTACAATCCAGAGTTTCCAGACTTTATAGCTCCTGAAATGGAACCAAGGACATTTAGCTTTAACAGTCCGCATGGAGCTTGCCTAGTGTGTACAGGTTTAGGAAATCGAAAAGTAGTTGACCCAGAATTGGTCTTACCGAACGGCAATTTGACTATCGCTGAGGGGGCAATTCGGCCTTACAATCGTATGACCCCAGATGCCTGGAACATGAAAAAAATGGCTGCTGTGGCTGATCGTTATGACTTTTCAATACATGTCAAAACATCTGATTTGACTGAGTCTCAGTTAGAAAAAATTCTATACGGTACGGGTGATGAAAAATACTCAGTAGCTCTTGGCAATGGACGACATTTTGATACAACATACGAGGGTGTAATTCCTAACCTTGAACGTCGCCATAAAGAAACTGACAGCGAATTTATGCGCCGAGAGATAGAACGATTTATGATAGAAAAACCTTGTCATGCTTGCAAAGGTAAAAGATTGAAACCAGAAGTTTTAGCGGTAACTGTAGCCAACCAGTCGATTGTAGATATTTGTGAGTTGAGCGTAGAAGATGCTGTTAAATTTTTTGTGAAAATTAAGTTTAGTGAAAGAGAAATGAAAATTGCTAAGCAAATCATTAAAGAAATCAATGAACGATTGGCCTTTTTGAATGAAGTGGGCTTAGGATATTTGACACTATTTCGTAGCGCAAATACATTGAGCGGAGGAGAGGCTCAGCGAATACGGCTTGCCACTCAGATAGGCTCAGGTCTTCAAGGAGTTTTATACGTACTAGACGAACCTTCAATTGGTCTACATCAAAGAGACAATGGTCGATTGATAAATACACTCAAAAAATTAAGAGACATAGGTAATACAGTTATTGTGGTTGAACATGACGAAGAAACAATCCGTACAGCAGACTTTCTAGTAGACATTGGTCCTGGGGCAGGCGTTCATGGAGGGCATGTTGTAGCGAAGGGTACGCCTTCTCAGGTTGCAAAAAATAAAAAGAGCATTACCGGCCAGTATTTACGAGGAGAGCTGACAATTGATACGCCAAAAGTACGTAGGAAGGGCAACGGTAACTCCATTATAATTCGTGGAGCACGGGAACATAACTTGAAGAATATTGACGTCGAGATTCCTCTCGGGAAAATGATTGTCGTTAGTGGAGTATCAGGTAGCGGTAAGAGTACATTAATAAATGACATTGTCGCAAAAGAACTACAGGTCAGATTGAATAGAGCCCATAAAGCGGTTGGTCGACATGATGATTTGGAAGGAATAGAAAACCTAGATAAAGTTATTATGATCGACCAGTCGCCCATCGGACGTACACCGCGGAGTAATCCAGCAACTTATGTTGGACTATTTACAGCTGTTAGAGATCTTTTTTCTAACACACCAGAGGCAAAAATCCGTGGTTATAAACCTGGGCGTTTTAGCTTCAATGTTAAAGGTGGCCGTTGCGAAAACTGTCAGGGCGATGGCATGATAAAGATTGAAATGCACTTTCTACCAGACGTTTACGTGGAGTGTGAAGTATGTAAGGGCAAAAGATATAACAGCGAAGCATTAGAAATTCACTATAAAGGCAAAACCATATCTGACATATTAAATATGACTTGCGAGCAAGGGTTAGAATTTTTTGAGAATGTTCCATCTATTGCTAGAAAACTTGAAACATTAGTACAAGTTGGACTCGGGTATATGCATCTCGGACAATCAGCAACAACATTAAGCGGTGGTGAAGCTCAACGAGTTAAGTTAGCAACAGAATTATCAAAAAGAGCAACTGGTAGAACTTTGTATGTGCTAGATGAACCGACGACTGGACTACATATGGACGACGTAAAAAGGCTAATGGAAGTTTTGCATGCTCTAGTAGACACCGGAAATAGCATGATTATAATTGAGCATAATTTGGACGTTATAAAATCTGCCGATCACATAATAGATATGGGTCCAGAGGGTGGTAATGGTGGTGGCACAATAGTCGCTGAGGGTACTCCAGAGATGATAGCTAAAAATAAGATGTCCTACACCGGAAAATACTTGTCAACAGCTTTATAAATACTCTAGTTTTTTTTATTGAGTTTTAAATAGCTTATATAATCTTTTATCTTTAGTTTTAATTTTCTTCTGGACTTGGAGTCTCTAAGAATGTGTATTAGTGGTGGGCTAAACGTAAAAATTGTTGCTGCTAATACGGTGGGCAATAAGTAACTGTCAATATTTGGAATTCTAGTTCCTGCAAAAAAGCCCAGTAAAATAACACTAATTCCCCATATTAAAGCACCCGCAATATTAAACATAAAAAACCGTTTTCTGTCCATTTTAGCCACGCCAGCAACTACAGGCGCGAAGGTTCGAATAATTGGCAAAAATCTAGCTAGAGTTATAGTTTTTCCTCCGTGAGATTCATAAAAATTTTCTGCACGGTTAATATATTCTGCACGGAATAATATACCGTCTTTTTTCTTGAATATTCTGTGACCAGTACGTCTGCCAATACTATATCCAACATTGTCGCCTGATACTGCTGCGATAACTGTTACAATCATTAACCACACAATAGAAATTTTTCCTTGAGCCGCGAATACACCTGCGGTCAGTAAAAGGGTATCACCAGGGAGAAAAAATCCGACAAGCAATCCTGATTCGGCAAACACAAATAATCCTACTATTAACAATCCACCACTTTGTAGAATTGTTGCAGGGTCTAAAAAATCCATAAGTCTAATTGTAACACTAACAAAACTACTATTTATTTTATTCCTTATCTGTTATAATTATATTAACAATAGACAATAACGTTATAGAGGAATATATGAGTTCTGATAAGATTGTACTGAGTGCAGATAAAAGAGAAGTAAAAGGTAAAAAAGTCCGAGCCCTAAGAGAAGCAGGGTTGTTGCCGGCGAACATGTATGAAAAAGGTAATGAATCAGTTGCTATTCAAATGCCATTCCGCGAAATGGTTAAAGTATGGCAAAATGCAGGGAAAAATCATCCAGTCGAATTGAGTGTTGACGGGAAAAAGCATCTCGCTATGATTAAAACCGTATCCTATGACCCAGTAAAAGCAACTTTAACTCACGTTTCTTTTCATGTGATTAATCAGAACGAAGCTGTTGAAGCTGAGGTACCAGTCAAGATTGAGGGTGATGTGCCAGCAGTACAACAAGGTAACTTCATAGTACGGCCGAATAAAGACGTTATTGTTAAGGCTCTACCAGCCAATTTACCAAGTGTGTTGATAGCACTAGCTGAAACATTGCTAGAGCCAGGCGATAGCTTGAAGGTCTCTGACTTAAATGTGCCTGAAAATGTTGAAGTGCTAACTGACGCTGACCTACCTATCGCAATAGTTGAAGAACCTCGTGCAGCCGAAGAACCAGAGGTTGAAGAAGAAGTCGATCCAGCTGATGTACCGAGTGACAATGGCGGTGAAGACGGCGATTCTAGTGAAGACGGCGAAAAATCACCAGGTTCTAAAGAAGAGAATTCTTAATCCTTCAGAAATCCGCCAGATTGATGCTTCCAAAGACGGGCGTAAAGCCCGTTTTTCTTTTTAACTAGTTCACTGTGTGAACCTTCTTCAACGATTTTACCCTTATCCAGCACAATGATACGATCCATCTTTTGAATTGTACTTAGGCGGTGCGCTATCACTATTGCAGTTTTATCCTTCATCAATTTCCACAGAGCATCTTGGATCAGTTGTTCGCTTTCTGAATCAAGGGCAGATGTCGCTTCATCTAGCAACAGTATAGGTGCTTTTTTTAACAATGCTCTAGCGATAGCAACACGCTGTTTTTGTCCTCCAGATAGTTTAATTCCGCGCTCACCGACTAATGTATTATTTCCATCCGGGAGATTAGCAATAAATTCATTGGCATGCGCGTTTAATGACGCTTCTTCTATTTCGTTTTTAGTAGCATCTAGTCTTCCATATGTTATATTTTCTTTCAATGATCTATGAAAAAGCAGGGGTTCTTGCGGTACGTAGCTTATAATATTTCGTAAATCTTCTTGTTTTAATTCTGCTATATTTTGACCATCTATAGTGATTTCACCATTTTGGATATCCATAAATCTCAATATAAGTTTAGTTATGGTAGTTTTTCCACCACCACTCGGCCCAACCAACCCAATTTTTTCTCCTTGTTTAATCTCTAGATTCAAATTATGAAATAATTCATTACTATCATGTGAAAAACTAACATTGTTAAAAACAATGGTACCTTTTTTAAATTCAAAGGTTTTAGGGTTTGCTATATCCTTAACAGTCGATTCTCTCATAAGGGTTAGTGTTGCTTCTTCAGCGTCGCCAAAAGCTCTATTTAGATTCCTCAGTGCTGATTGCGGAAAATCCCAAAGTCGTTGAGTTAGGTTTGAGGTATATGCCAATATTAGAAATACTGTTCCTATATTTGCGTTATATACAACAACGCTAATAACTGCGATTACTAAAGAAATCGCAGAAATGACTGAAGTCGCAGCTCCAAAATATGTTTCTCTAAATAGCGATGACCACATTACTCTATCAAGAGAAAGTCTCGTTTTTTCAGTGATGTTATTGAATTTGGAGTTTTCGTACGTTGATGATGAAAAGCTTTTAATTGCCATTATATTTGTCACCATATCAGCAATATAGCCAGTTTGTTTGTTCTGTTGATCAGCACTTTTTGAGGCAAGAACTCTAACTGGTTTTGTCAGAATAAAAGAGGTGTATATATATGCAACAGAAAATAGAAGGAGTACAACTACAAAGAGTGGTGATCGGGGCCAAAGAATTATTGACGTAGCAATATACATAATTAGCAAAGAGTATAAATTGAACCAAAATGTATCTGCGATACGAATGTAGGCATTTGTAAATTTATTAGTTCTTGATACCAATGACCCACCAAAAGAATTTGCATGAAAATCTGTGTCTAATTGTGCTAAGTGATAGAACATTGTCCTTGCTAGGTCACGCGTTGTATAGTTTTCTAATTTCCAAATAAGATATATAACAATTCGCCACAATATACTACCTGAGACAACTACGAAAATGCCGTATATTATTAGCTGCATCCCGTAGGTAGACCATAAGGCACTCGTATCCGTAGAAGTTGTTGCCAGTTTATCAAGTATATCAGCAGCTATTATAGGAGGAATAATTTGATGCATAATTATAACTATCGGCATGCCAAAAGCTAGCCCAAAAATGTATTTTTTATAATTTCTAATGTGTTGCCAATAAATTCGCAACGTTTGAGTAGTTGTACTCATATTATCCTCGGTTTGATTATATTTTTGTAATTCTTTAAGAGACTAATAGCACGAAGGCATATTTGTCTTGTCAGTGTTCATATTTACCATTCTTGATGCCTCCATTACTTAATATTGCTAATTACTCTACACGCATATCAGTTTTGAGTCAAGAAAGTGTTAATTCTTAAGAACAATGCTATGATATTGCTTAAGAAGAAGTCAAGGTTTAGCTTACTATGGAAAACATACCATTTTCATCACCAGACGAAGAAGACAAAAAGCCTTCTAGTATTTTTGAGTTTTTTAACGATGATGATGACGATGATGAAAAAGATCCAAAGTCTAAAAATAGTAAAAAAACCAGTAAGACAAAAAGAAATGTTTTTTTTGGTAAGGAAACAACAGAAGAGTCTACAGAAAATTATGAAAAAAAACCGTCAATTTTTGGAGATGCCGAGAAAGGTATATTTTCAGGAGTTATTAAATCATCAGAAAAACCATCTGAAGAAGACAAAAGTGAAAAATCAGACCATGAAGTTGAAGGTGATGATCAGGTTGAAGAAAAGAGTGAAGAATTTAGAGAATCAATTCAGGATGATTCAGAGAATATTACAAATGAGTTTGCTGAAATAGTTGACACTAAACATAGCGACGCAGTAAATAAGTTAGAAAACTCACCTGATGAAGATAATGAGACTAATGTTGCCGATACAACATTTCTTAGCTCTGTAGGAAGTAAAATAGTCGAAGGAATTCAGCCGGAGAACGCAATTGATGAGGCCCGACAAGAATCAATTAAGGCTGTTGAAGCACAGGATTCAAATAATGAAGATGTAGTTGCTGATCTTGAAACTCCAGACTCTATAGAAGAGCAACAAGTAGTTGACGTATATGCGCCACAGCCTGAAGAAGATGATGAAGCTATAGATCCTCAAACACAAACTACATCTAGGGCTGCGTCCAGGCAAACCACTACACCTCAACCACAGCCTGTTATTCCTACTCCTACCCATAACAATATAGCACCACCAACTCTAACACCGATTAATAATATACCTGGTTATCCTGGCAATATAGCGCCACAACCAACACCGAATCAAAATCGTTCTAATTTTAATGTACAACGAAATCAAAATTTGTCTCCAGATGATCCTGAAGTACGCCGGATGAATAGCCTCTACTATCGTGATGGTAGGCGGGGAGGTTTACTTTTGGGGGGAGCGTTAGGGTATTTGTTTGGGAGAAGAAGAGGACGCATAAAAACAGAAAAAAAACTAGAGCCTGTTATTAACAAGAAAGAAACAGAGATCGGTAAACTAAAAAAAGATCTAGAAAGTAGTGAACAGGAAGTCCGAAAAGTAGCGTCAGAGCATCTGCCAAATTCACCAGAAGCAGTGAATGTAGTACCTGCCCATACCTTAGAACAAAGACGTCAAGAACAACATGATCGAGAGGAAAAATTCGCAGAATTACTATCTGACGAGGCAATTATTACAAAAGCAAAGTCCACTCCAGATAGAATAGTCGACCAAATGCCTACTCAAGAGCATACAGCTGAAAAAGCAGGTGATATCAAGACTGAAGTAACCGCTATTGCCAGGGATGCTGAGAAGAATCTTAATAAACAAACTTCCCGCGAAAAAGTGGCAGAAATCGCATCCATGACTGTACCGGAGCTACTTGTTATTGCTGATAAAATTCAAGTAGAATCGACGTCGTTAAGAAGAATATATGAAAATCGTAGGATTGACGCCGTAAACTTACGTCATGTGGTCAAAGAATATGTTTCAGGAGGCAATTACGAAAAGACTCTTCGGCAATCGATAGCGTCGGTAGAGCTCCAACAGGAACTAAAAAACGAAGTAAAATCATACGATCGCGAAAATGCTGAAATATCAAAAGATTCAACCCAAGATAGATTAAAAAACAAGGTGTTTGAAGATTCAACAGCTCCAGTTGGGGTGAATTTGCCAATTCAAAATGACAAGGCGGAAAACTCTGGACAACAACCAACAATTATACATCCGCAATCTCAGCCGCAACAGGCTTTAAAACAAGGTGCCTCTGAAGACAACAATAATAGCGACTCATCCGTTTCGATTAGTGTGGCAATTATCGCTGGGATAGCAGTGGGCATTGTACTAATGGCAGCTATTTTATTCTACAACAGTGGTGGATAAACAAAAATCTGGTATAATCAACGCTGATGAGTAGGATTATTCTTTATTACAAATTCGTGCCAATTACTGACCCAGAGATGACGATGCGCTGGCAGCGTGAACTGTGCACACGACTTGGTCTTAAAGGTCGTATTCTAATAAGCCCTCATGGGATTAACGGGACGCTTGGAGGCGATGATAAAGCGCTACGTCAATACAAGAGCCAAATGAATGCATCAGTTATTTTCAAAGACATTGTTTATAAATGGAGTGATGGAACTGGCGAAGATTTTCCAAAGCTGAAAGTTAAAGTCAAGCCAGAGATAGTAGCTTTTGACGCTGCTGACGAAATTGTTGTTTCAGAGCGTGGTATAGAAAATGGCGGGAAACACCTAAAACCTGCAGCCCTGCATAAACTACTTGATGAAAAGAAAAATGAGGGCGAGGAAGTCTTGTTTTATGACGGTCGTAATATGTACGAAGCCCAAATCGGTAAATTCAAAAATACTATTGTACCTAAAACAGTCACAAGCCGTGATTTCAAAGAAGACATCGAGAACGGTGAAATCTCCAAGCATAAAGACAAACCAATTGTTACCTATTGTACAGGTGGAATTAGATGTGAAATTCTAAGCGCCATGATGCTTAACCGAGGCTATAAGGAAATCTATCAGATGGATGGTGGAATTGCTAAATATGGCGAGAAGTACGGCGATAAAGGGTTATGGGAAGGCAAACTATTTGTGTTTGATGACCGAATGCAAATGGGATTTTCAGAAGATGCTAAAGATATTGCGAATTGTGAAAAGTGTGGACAAAAAACCTCAAACCTAATAAATTCCACCAATATTAGACGTCAACTGCATGTGATATGCCCAAAATGCATGAAAACCAAAGTCTAAAATTGTAAAATATTCATAAACGTGTTATCATAGTAATATGACAGAGTTGGATCCAAGCTTAGAAACACGAATTTTTCGTGTAACTGGTAGCCCAGAAGATTTTGCAAGGTTGTCTGGAATTTTAGGTTTGCCAGGTGTATTGGGTGATGTTGTGGTTAATGAAATAAAAAAACCACACCTAAATCCTAATTTTTATACAGAATATAACAGACCTGATGAAGAAATAGTTCCTGTAGTTACGAAAGATAATTTTGAATCGTTTCGAGTAACTATGTTAGGAGAGGGGAAAAACTATCAGGCAATTCGTATATGGAGTGTTCTTCGTAGAAATGTAGGCCATATAATTAGAGGTACCATGAGTGACATTGATCAATTTGCTGATATGTGGGAGATTACAAAAAATGGAAAAGTAGTTGGTATAAAAGCGCTAGAATTTAGCAGTTTACTTGAATATGATCCGGGTAAATTAACTAATATTGGTCCAACAGCTGTTGAATTTTTAAAAAAGTTTAATGAGGCCCTTCACGCGCCACAGTAGATTGCTTTAACTTCTGATAAATTTATCGCTATAGATTACAATATACTTTAGTGAAAGATAATTTGAAAGAAAAGCTAAAAAACTTACCAACCACGCCAGGTGTCTATTTTCATAAGGATAAGTCCGGAGAAATAATATATATTGGCAAAGCCGCGGTTCTAAAAAATAGGGTACGACAGTATTTTCAAAAATCTCGTACTCGTGAGCCAAAAACAGAAGCTCTGGTTGCTGAAATAGCAGATACCGACTGGATTGAAGTTGAAACAGAAATTGATGCGCTGTTTTTAGAGGCTGAGATGGTTAGGCGTTATTTACCCCGCTATAATATTCTTCTGCGTGATGATAAGAGCTTGTTGTATGTCAGGATTGATATCAAGAACGATAATCCTACAGTGACATTTACACGTCGTCCGCTTGATGACAAAGCAGAATATTTTGGTCCCTATATTCAAGGATACGCGGTACGGAAAGCTTTGAGACTACTAAGACGAATATTCCCATATGCAACATCTATAAGAGAGGCGACTATGGGCAGTAGATTGTATGAACAAATTGGTCTAGATCCGGGCGTTGCCAGTGGCAAAACATCAATAGAGACCTATAGAAAAAATTTGAGATTGCTGATGTCCTATTTGCGTGGCAATAGGACTAAACTTATGGTAGAAATTGCCAAGGAAATGAAGTTAGCCGCCAAAAGCCAGGATTTTGAGTTGGCAGCGCGACTGCGCAATAAGCTTTATGAGCTTAAGAGCTTAAAGAAGCAGGTAGTCTTTAGTGATAGAGAATTTATGGATCTGAGTAAAGACAGAGGATTGAGCGGCCTTACCGAACTACTTGGTATTAAGCTTCCTAAGAGAATTGAAGGGTATGACATTAGTCATATGTCTGGAACTGACAATGTCGCATCAATGGTTGTCTTTACGAACGGTATACCGGACAAAACTGCATATAGGAAGTTTAAAATGCGCTTGAAAGGCAACAATGATTTTGCTCATATGAATGAGGCAATTACTCGTCGACTGCGGCCTACTAATGTCAAGTCTTGGGGAGTCCCAGATCTTTTTTTGATAGACGGTGGCAAGGGGCAAGTAGCAGCTGCAATAAAAGCCAGAGATCTTGCGGGATACGAAAAAATTCCAATGATAGGAATCGCTAAACGTGAAGAAGAGATAGTGATAGCTAAGCTTGGGTCAAACGTAGAGCTCAACCACCAATTTGCAAGAAACTTGCAATTCGAAATAAATGAAACAGATGATTTTTATTTAGTTCGTTTACCATTGACAAGTGATATTGTTAAGCTTTTGCAACGGATCCGAGATGAGTCTCATAGATTCGCGGTTAGTTATCACACAATTTTGAAAAGTGGTAGGCAAACAACCAGTTGGCTCGATGCCGTCCCTGGTATTGGCCCAGCTACTAAAAAGAAGCTTATTAGAGAATTTGGAAGCTCCCGAGGTGTTTTGCAAGCTAGATTTGCTGAGCTGCAGATGTTACTGGGTGAAAATAAAGCAACAATATTACGTCAATACATTAGGCTAGAGAAAAAACAATAAATTAGATTCGTTTAGGGTTAGTAGAGATCATTTGATCGTAGAATTTGCCGTCATTGTCCCCGAAAGTATAAATGAGCCCATTTAATTGAGCAGTAAGTATTGTGTTTCTTAGAGGTATAGCAAATTCTATAAGTCTCGTTATGGGGCGGTCGTAATATCCTGATGCCGTTTGTAGTCCCTTGCGATATTTATTTCTAATAGGGAAAGGTGTCGTCCCGAAGACTTCTCGTAATTCATTTTCTGTAACCTGGAATTTGTTATCCTCGAGTGGTCCGTGCACATTTGAGCATAGAAAATCATCTGGTACGAGTTTCGGTACATCAATTATGTCGAAGTATTCAGCTTCTGGTTCTGCAAGCCCTTGCATGATACCTGCCCTGAAGTTAAGTTCAGATATTGTAGAACCCCATAAAGCTACAAGACCTACGCTTTCGTCTATATATGTCTCGACAAGTTCCTGATGTACACTTGCCATGTTTTCAACCTGCAACATACTCATTGCATCTAAATCTATGACTTTTGGCACTTCAATCCCTGAAAATAACATAAGATTATTTATAACACGAGGACCCTTTATTTGTTAAGGAAAGTTAAAGTAATGCCGATTTGGTACAATGATCACTATACATGAGCCTAACTAAAGATTTTTATATAAACAACAGAGATAAACTAGCAACCGTTCTTCCGAGCTCGTACATTGTGATTTCGGCGAATTCTAAAGTACAAAAGTCCGCAGATTTGTCGTATCCCTTTCAGCAAGATAATAACTTCTGGTACCTAACAGGAATAAATGAACCAGATTATGTGTTAGCTATTGATACCGTATCAGGTGTATCAACATTGTTTACACCTACATTAAATCAATACCAAGAAGACTGGGACGGTACTTTTGATGAAAATAGCATTAAATCAGCTAGTGGTATTAGAGAGTTTTGTGACATATCTAAAATAACTAGTGAGACCCAAAAAGCGGAAAAGCGAGGTTTGGAAATATGCTACCTAAAGCCACTAGATGAAGTGGTAGAGCCGTATGGGTTTTATAGTAACCCTGCACGTCGTGAGATAGAAAAAAAGATACTCAGTGTAAATTCTAATCCAAAAGATGTCAGAATAGATATCGCGCGTTTAAGACAAATAAAACAGCCAGAGGAAATCAAACTAATACAAAAAGCTATCGATATAACAGGCAAGACGTTATCTGAGGTAAGAGCTCAGTTAAGTGAGTTTGATTCAGAGAAAGATGTAGAACGGGCAATTACTGCAGGGTTTTATAATCATGGTGGAGATGGGCATGCGTTCGATCCGATTATTGCTGGTGGCAAAAATGCGGCGACTATTCACTACACTTCGAACTCCTCGAAGCTGTCTTCTGGGGACCTCGTTCTTCTAGACATTGGTACGAATTATGAGCGATACCCATCGGACATTAGCAGGACATGGTCTTTGGGACAGCCAACTAAACGCCAGCAAGAAATATACTCCGCGGTTCTAGACATCCAAGACCATGCATTTAAATTGCTTAAACCAGGCGCAAATTTACGTAAGAACCAACAAGCACTGGACGCCTATGCCAAGAAAATATTAAAAAAAATCGGCATAGACAGGGACAAGTTTCCGCATGGCATATCGCACTTTGTTGGTTTGGACGTACACGATGCCGGTGATTACAATGCCTCTCTTGCAGAGAATATGATTCTTACTGTAGAGCCGGGTGTGTATTTGCCAGAAGAAAACATAGGTATCCGAATAGAAGATGTCGTGCGAATTACAAGAACTGGGATAGATATTATGTCTAAGGACATACCTAAAGAACTTTGATCTAAGAGAAATCGTGTATTCTATCCAGCAATACACAAACTAAAATGCTATAATGATATCAATGAAAAATCGAAAAATGCGATTTGTTGTGCGCTGGTTTGTGGGCAGTTTCGGGCTTTGGATAGCCTCGGAAATTCTTGGTAACGACAGCATTAGTTTTGAAGGTCGTGTTAGCGCAATAGTAGTCTCAGGCTTTATATTGGCTCTTGTAAACGTCTTTATAAAGCCCCTAGTGGTTTTCCTAACACTGCCAGCAGTTTTACTATCGCTAGGAATATTCATGGTTGCGATAAATGCTATGATGGTTTTGTTAGCGGCTTACCTCTATGGACCACTTGAAGTTAACGGGTTTGGCGTCGCAATAGTAGCAGGATTGTTGATTGGTCTGGTAAACTGGTTAGTATCAGCATTATTGGAGGATAAAAAATGAACATTTGGAACTACATTATGATTGGGGCAGCATTAGTTATGATTATATTGATAATGATACAGGTTCGCGGTGCTGGCTTAGGTGCTGGCTTAGGTGGTGGAGGAGAAGTAAATACAGTACGTCGAGGCTCAGAGCGGAGCATCTTCATGTTGACGATTATTTCAGCAACTACATTTGCGTTATCTATTTTACTTGAACTTATTCTTGGATAAAATCGTCAGCGAGAGGGTGTAATAGCGTGAATGACGCAAAACAAAATTATCATCGTTTGAAGCTAAAAGCCCGGCGCAAATTTCGTAAGCAGAAAAAACAAGCAGAAGAAGTAGCCGTTCAGGCTGATAATTCCTTGGAAAAGCTTGTTTTTAGGCGTATTCCACGTCTAGGAAATGTAAAAAGATTTGTTTCTGTCTGGACACTTCTAGTGATGTTGATTGGCTTTGGTGCCATATGGCAGGTTCGTGGGCTTGATAAATACTATCTAACTCTAAAACCAGCCGATGGAGGGATTTACAGGGAAGGAATAATAGGTTCATTTACAACTGCTAGCCCATTATTTGCGGTCGGACCTACGGACGTATCAGTTTCTAAATTAGTATTTTCTGGACTATTCCAAATTGCACCTGATAGTACATTAAAGCCAGATATTGCGACTGGTTTTAACGTTGATAAAAAGGGCCTAGTGTATACCGTTAAACTTAGAAATGATGTTCGTTGGCATGATGGCGAAGCTCTAACAAGTAAAGATGTTGTATTCACATACAACAAGATTAAAAATCCCGATGCTAAATCACCACTTTTTTCTAGCTGGCGAGACGTAAATGTAAAAGCAACCGACGATTACACAGTCGTATTTACATTACCCAATGCTCTTGCATCGTTTAAGTATTCAATGATTAATGGGATTGTGCCGGAGCATATACTTAGAGATACTGAGGCTGCCGACCTAAGATCTTCACTTTTCAATACTGATTCAGCGATAGGAACAGGACCTTTCGTATTAGATTCAGTCGACGTAAAAGGCAATAGTGTAGATGATAGACAAGAAAAAATTACTCTTCAGTCATATGATGATTATCATAAAAACCGCCCAAAAATTGATGGAGTCGTAATCCGAACTTACAGGGATGATAGTTCGTTAATTAAAGCATTTAAAGAGCAAGAAATCACAGCGATGGTGGGCCTAAGGGAGTTGCCAGAAGAGCTGTTAAGTGACAGCAGTATTCAGATACATAGCACTCCCTTATTAAGTTCTATCATGGTATTCATGAACAACTCGAAGCCAGCTCTAAGTGACAAAAATGTTCGTCGGGCACTTGTTCAAGCGACAAACACAGAAGATGTACGGGCTGGTCTAGGATATCAGTCTATAAAGGTTGATAGCCCTTTCTTGCAGTCACATTTTGCATATGATGCTGATAAAGTACAGTGGCCATATGATTCAGCCAATGCAGCAAAACTTCTCGACGATGCAGGGTGGAAAATTAGAGAAAATGGTAAACGAGAGAAAGATGGTGAAAGTCTTAAATTGCGACTTGTCTCTCAAAGTTTATCGGAATATGCGACAGTTGTTCAAAATCTACAGAAACAATGGAGAAAAATTGGAGTTGAAGTGGATGCTATCCTCCAACCAGAAGAAGACGTTCAATCGGGCTCTGTTTCAAGACATGATTACGATTTATTATTGTACGGTATAGCTATTGGCTCTGATCCAGATGTTTTTGCATATTGGCATAGCTCGCAAGCTGATGTAAGACTGAAATCCAGGCTTAATTTATCAGAGTATAAAAACAATGAAGCAGATACTGCGCTAGAAGCAGGTAGAACGCGTTCTGATGAAGCGTTACGCAGGGTAAAATATGCACCATTTCTAGACGCTTGGCGAGACGATTCGCCGGCGATTGGTCTCTATCAACCGCGATTTCTGTACGTTAACAGAGGTATACTTGAAGGGTACGAAGCTGGTCAATTCAGTAACTCATCAGATAGGTTCTACTCAATAACACAATGGCAGATCCGGCAAGAGAAAACAATCAAATAAAAAACTAACTTATACTACATCCATCCATCATTCTTATGCTAGAATATAAATATTCAAAAGAAAGGCAAAAATACAGTGAATAAAGTTGCCCATTATTTGCAACAGCACCTTAGTGGTGAGATCATTACATCGTCTGATGTGCTGGATTATTTCTCTACTGATGAGAGCATTCTACAGTTAAAGCCTCAACTTGTTGTGTATCCTAGAAAAGAAGGGGACATTAGAAAGTCGGCTAGATTTACTTGGCAATTATCTGAAAAAGGCCGAATGGTGCCACTAACGGCGCGCGGTATGGGTACAGACCAGACGGGTGGGTCGTTAGGATCTGGCATTATTATTGCTTTACCTGCTCATATGAACAAAGTTATTGAACTTGATTCAAAAACAGGAGTAATTACGGTTGAAGCGGGTATGAATTTAGACAAGCTACAACAAGTACTTCATACACATGGGCGATTTCTTCCGCCAGTGTCTAACGTCAATAAGTACGCAACAATTGGTGGTGCAGTCGCAAATAATGATAGTGGACGCGCAAGCTACAAATATGGACCGATGCAAGAGTTTGTGCGTGGCCTACGTGTCGTATTAGCTAATGGTGAGTTGATAGAAACGGGTCGCTTGAGCAAGCGCGAGTTTAACAAAAAACTTGGTTTAGCCTCTTTTGAGGGTGAAATCTACCGCGGTCTAGATAAATTAATTGAAGAATCCTATGATACTATCACCTCAGTTTCTGAGGTAACCGACAAAGGCTCTGCTGGATACGACATTTCTGATGTTAGGCAAAAAGATGGTAGCTTTGACTTAACACCAATATTCTTGGGTTCACAAGGGACACTAGGTATTATTACAGAAGTAACACTTGATACAGTGCCATATAATCCGATAATTAACCGAATGGTTGCGGGTTTTGCTGAACGATCACAGGCTTGGAAAGCAATAGACGAGATAAATAAACTCAAAAATGGCCCTTCAAGTATAGATTTTATCGACATGAGCCTAATAAACATGCTGCAGGATATTAATCCGGGAGTGCTTAAACCACTTCAGGGTGGTGTGCCAGCTGTTTTGGTGTTTATTGATATAGACGACGACGGAGCTAGATCAAGCAAGAGGATTCAGAAGAAAATTTCCAAAATATTTGATACCCAGGATGCAGAATTAGTTATACCTGGTGAGGACGAAGAAGAGTGGGAAAGATTACGGGATAGTGCATCAATGTACTTGACCTATAACAAAAGTAAAAAACGAGCCCTACCAGTTTTAGATGATGCATTAGTACCTATAGAGCGCATGAGTGAATTCTTTAATGAAGTAGAGAAGCTAATGAGTGCATTGTCATTGCCTGATTATGCTATATGGGGACAGGCAGGAAGTGGTCTAGTCCATGTTGCTCCGCTTCTAGATATTTCTTCAGTTGGTGATCGACAAAAAATGTTTAAAGCTATGGATGCATTTTATAGTTATGTCTGCAAAATTGGTGGATCAATAGCAGGCGAGTATGCCGAAGGACGAACGCGTGGTATTTTCTCTGGAAAGCAATTTCAGCCTCAAGCAATAGATATGTTCAGGAAGGTTAAAGATATATTTGATCCGACCAAGACTCTAAACCCAGGGCTAAAGATGGATGCCAGGTTAGATGATGTAAAGAAAATGGTTCGTGACAGTTATTCGCTAGACCATCAGTACAACCATTTGCCTAGAGGGTAGGCTGTTGCTAGAAGCTAGAAGCTAGAAGCTAGAAGCTAGAAGCTAGAAGCTAGAAGCTAGAACGGTGCTTAAGTAGTAGTGTGCCAACATGCTCGTAGCATGATTGTAATAGGAGTCAATATAACAGATGTACCGAAATCCGAGTTAAATCGGAGTTAACTCCGATTTCGTATAATTGGTGTACATAAACCTTTGGAGATTGGCTGTATATGAAAAGTAAATTGACAAATAACTAAAAAAGAAGTATACTAGTCACTATGAATTTAGCCTGCCCACAACCCTCAACTGCAACAAAAGAGGTAGGTAGCAAAGAGCCGTTAGG
>CAZKAL010000004.1:0-7177 GCA_964550995.1 uncultured Candidatus Saccharibacteria bacterium
CGTTAAGCCCTCACTTATTAGCCCCACCCGTTATTAATTATGTTGATAGTATACTTGTTACGTTAATGTTTTACTAGTTTTATTTTTATAGCCTTCAGTATAAGTAAAAATATAATTGATTACATCTTAAAGTATTTTATAGCTATAAATGTGTTTCACTGGTAATCTTGATCTACTCATTACCACTAAAGTCGGTCTTTTATTTCTTGAATCGTGTCACGAAGATCAGCAGCTTTCTCAAATTCTAGGTTTGCGCTTGCAAGATCCATCTGACTTGTCAGATTATTAATTAAGTTTTTGTACTCTTCTTTTGGAATCTTCTTAAGATTTATAGAGGTTTTCTTTTCTTTTGGCACTAGTCTTTCTATGCCTTTACTCATTGTCTTGGCAATAGTTGTAGGTGTTATACCGTGCTTCTTGTTATAAGAAGCTTGAATTTTCCGTCTACGGCTTGTCTCAGATACCGCAGCTTTTATACTTTTCGTCATGACATCGGCGTACATAATGACTCGTCCTTCAAGGTGACGTGCAGCACGACCAATTGTCTGCACAAGGGCTGTTTCGCTACGCAAAAACCCTTCTTTGTCAGCATCTAGGATTGCCACTAATGTAACCTCTGGCAAATCTAGCCCTTCGCGCAACAGGTTTATACCAATTAGCACATCATAAACACCCATTCGTAAGTCTCGTAGAATTTCTGTTCTGTCCAGCGTGTCAACATCACTATGCAGGTATGCAACTTTTATTCCCAACTCTTTTAAATATTCAGTTAAATCTTCAGACATTCGTTTTGTTAGTGTAGTTACTAGTACCCTTTGCTGTTTTTCTACCGTAGAACGTATTTCTGCAATCAAATCGTCAACTTGATGCTCAATTGGTCGAATATCTATCTTCGGATCAAGTAAACCTGTTGGCCGAATAACTTGCTGTACAGGCTTTGGGCTTCGCGATAATTCATACTCAGCCGGTGTTGCACTAACGTATATTGCTTGGTTGATATGTCTCTCGAACTCGGTAAATTTCAACGGGCGATTATCAAGCGCACTTGGAAGTCTAAATCCGTAATCTACCAGTACTTCTTTTCGGGCACGATCACCGTTATACATTCCACGAACTTGAGGCATTGTCATGTGTGATTCATCTACAAACAAGAGAAAGTCGTCAGGATAATAATCCATCAGAGTAGCTGGTTGTTCTCCTTCTTCACGGTTTGTTAGATATCGGCTATAATTTTCAATTCCTTTAACGAAACCTACCTCCTCTAGCATCTCTAGGTCGAATTTAGTACGTTGTTTTATGCGTTGAGCTTCAATAAGTTTATTTTCGTTTTCAAAATATTTAACTCTCTTTACTAGCTCTTTGTCAATCTCTGCCAAGGCCCCTTTTAATTTATCTTTTGGAGTTACATAGTGACTGCTCGGGAAAATAGTAAACTGCTCTGGTTTACTTATAATCTCACCAGTTAGGGCATCTAGTTTTGTTATAGCATCTACCTCGTCACCAAAAAATTCTACCCGATAAGCTATTTCTTCGCTTGCTGGAAAAACGTCTATCACGTCACCACGTACACGGAATGTAGCTCTGTGAAAATCTATATCGTTACGAGTGTATTGTATGTCGGTAAGTTGACGAATAAACTTATCACGCACGCGACGTTCATTAAGTTTTACGGTTATTGACATTTCGCCGTAGTCACTTGGACTACCAATACCGTAAATACAACTTACACTTGCAACAATAATCACATCCTTCCGCGTTAACAATGCGTCTGTAGCAGCATGGCGTAGACGATCTATCTCTTCGTTAATAGCACTATCCTTTTCTATAAAAGTGTCAGACCTAGCAACATATGCCTCGGGCTGATAGTAATCAAAATAACTGACGAAATAATGCACCTCGTTATCAGGGAAAAAGTTTTTAAACTCCTCGTATAATTGGGCAGCTAACGTTTTATTATGGCTAATTATCAGCGTTGGTCTATGTGTTTGCTGAATAACATTAGCCATAGTAAAAGTCTTGCCAGAGCCAGTAACACCTAACAAGGTCTGATCCTTCTCGCCCTTCTCTATACCAGCAACTAGTTGCTTAATGGCCTCTGGCTGATCACCTGCAGGCTTATAGTCCGACTTAAGTTTAAACTTCATCTCTACAGTATACTATGAAATTAAAAGCTTCTTTTACAACAATTATCCGGCACGCTTTGAAAAGTTGCCACCTGTTGAGAAACCGTGTTTCCCAGCTAGGGGTTCACAGATACTAGACTTTATCATCCACTCTTCTTTAATTGCAGACGCGTTGATATCTTTGTTTGTTTCGTCTAGCGCTTCAATAACTTTCTTTACTAGCTTTTCTGGATCTGTATCAAAAAATACTCTGCTACCAGAGGGCTCTTCCAATTGTTCTAATAATTTGGGAATAAAGTCGGCTAATCCGCCAGAGCCGATCAACACACCACAGGGCATGTGAGCCTCTAGTGCCGTCGTAAATTCATGCAAACTGCCCATACGTCCACCCACAGTAATAACCGCATCACTACTCTGAACAAGGTGAATGTCACGACCGATATAGTTCATTCCCGTAAAGTTTATATAATCAAAAAATCCAATAGGTAATCGATATTTACTAACATGGGAGCGCAGAGATGCTGCAGGACTAAATCCTATACTCATTCCTCCCGCATCTGTTGCACCTTTTGCTGCATACAAAGGAAGACCGACTGTTGCCCCTGTTGTTAGTATATGACCAGATTTTGCTATTTGCACACCTAGCTCATATGCGCTACCACATGATTGTTCTACAGAATCACCTGCAGCTGCCCCTGATACGCATATTGAATAATTCATTATATTTTTAATTCCTCTTGTGTTTATATTAACACATCTACTGATGATTGGCTGCGTTTTGTTAGTTGGTCTACTAAAGAATGTGACAATACGTCTTCTTGCAAGTATCGGACCTGTAATTCATTCCAAAGAGAATCCTCAAAATGATGCGTGTTATGGTCGCCGTATTTGGCGTCCTGCACTACGGAAGAAGCAACGTCAATTAAGTGTAGGGACACAGGCTTATTAGATTTACCAACGGCCAAATAATGACTATCAACCCAAAAATCCATTTCAGGAACAAGACTTGCTAACTTCATCTCTGTACTTTGCCAACCTATATCGCCAACTAAAAATTCTGTCTCTGGGGACTGCGCAGATATGTGTCCCTTGCCTATCAGTTCGTGAACAACTTTCCAGGTTGGCATAAGACCATGTATTGATACTAAAGGCGGACGAACACCATGAGCTAATTCAGGCAAAATAACACTGTAGCCTTGATTAAATGCATTTTGGCGATAAGGCAAACTTTCAATTGAAAGTCTCTGTGCAGCCTGTAAAAGCAAACCAAGAGATAGTGTTGTAAGTCCAGGCTTTTCATCATTGACAATAGGCAAAGTACAAACAACTCCTGTTTCTGCATTTACAATATACATTCCTTCGTCCTTAAATATATCCTGTAGTTTCTTGTGCCAGGTTTTTGGGACTGCCAACGATTCCACTGGATGCCAAACAATATCTTTAGCGTCTAGTCTTCTCATCTTTGCATGTGCCTGAGATCGCCATGATTTATCCTCTACTAAGTTTGCGACAGCATACAGCAAACGGGGGTCAGTTCTCTTCATGACCGAGTCTAATGATCGATAGCTCAAAGCCCGCATAGTTTTGCGTGGTGGCACGGCCTTCAATATACGTTTTGTTCCGGCAGTAGTAAGGCTTAAGCAAAGTTCATTTTTACTTAATTTCTGAGTCGTACTTGCTAATGTTTTAGCGATTTTTTCTGGGGTAGCTTTTTCGAGTTTAAGTACAGTTCGCAAACTCTTGTCATTTTCGACAAGCCTCCCTTTAAGTGCATAGTATAACTCTTTGGGCGTTGTGTCTTTTTTGCTTAAGCCCAGAGCTCGTGCTTTTTCGCGAGTTTTTGTAATGATTTCTGCACTTAGTCTGATGTCAATTCCTGGTCTCAAACAGGCCCGTTCTAATTTTTCAATATATTGCTTAAAACCTTTCTCCTGTACACCGAGTAGTTGAACGAGTAGGTTTTTGCTCACAATAAGTCCGTAGGATTACATTTCTGTTGGATGAAAGTTCTTTGGGGCATTACGTAGATAATAATCTATCTGTTCTTCTGAAAGTAGCCCTTCCTGAGCACCAACATGCTGAACAACATTCATAGAATTAATAGGTGCCCATAATAGCGCGCTAGGAACATCAGCACCTTTCATAAGTGCCGCGGTAAAAGTGGTTGCAAAAGAATCACCAGCACCAGTTCTATCAATTGGAGGTGCAGGATCAGGATATAACGGCATGCTCCAACGTTTATTACCATCTGAAGCATATGCTCCGTTAGGGCCGTCAGTTATTAGGGCGATTTTAATTCCTGCCTCGTGCATCTTGTTTAGCAAATCGTGAATATCCTCATGATTGCCTTTAAATACATCTGTTGCTTCTTCTCTATTTAAAGCTACAACCTCACTTCTTGCATAAAGCTTCTTCAACTTGTCAATTCCGGCCATCATCTGATAAGTACCAGGCTGAAAGGCAAGTTTTACGTCTGGATTCTCTTCTAACCATTCAACTACATCATCATGATAATGATCAATTGCTTTTTCGCTAACAGAGCTAAAATAGACCCAACGAGGCACATCATTTGACCTAAACCGTGGCCAATGGTAATCATATTCCTCGTGTTTTATAAGTATCGTTCGCTCTTCTTTATATCGTAATACATAGTGATAATTACTTAGTTTGTCTGAATTTTCATGTATAAATCTACCGTCAACACCCTCCGCTTTTAAGGCTCGAGCAATATCAACTCCGCGCTGATCTGCACCAATGTTGGTCACAAACCCGGTATTTAAACCTAATCTTGAAAATGCAACTGCAGAGTTGGCTGCATTTCCTACAGCATTAACAACCTGATCACCACTGTAAGGTAGCTTGGTACCAAATTCCATACATAGGACTTTTTTGCCGTCTTTTTCCTCAACCCACGCCTGGTCTTCATCTAATTTTATAAAGTCATCAATTACTACGTCTCCGATAGCTATAACGTCTAGTTTCTGTCGTTGACTCATACTCTAATTTACCTTGGCCTTTCCAGCGCTGTTAAATAATGCTATTTTTGACGCAACAACTGCCTGAACAGCCGATATTACTTCATCCATAAGCTTCACGACTGCGTACTCAGTTTTGTTTTCGTCCAGTACTTTAACTAGAGTTTCTCGGTATGCTCTACGCATATCACTATTGATATTTATTTTTTGGACACCGACTTTCACGGCTTCCTCAAAATAATGCCCGGGTGTCCCACTACCTCCGTGCAAGCTAATATTACAACTTATAGCATCTCTGACTGTACGAAGTAAGTCTATGTCCAAAACTTTTGGCACCGGATAGCTTCCATGTAGATTACCTATAGCTGCAGCAAAGGTATCAATACCAGTTGAATCTACAAAATTCTTCGCTCCCTCAGGCGTAGAATTGAATTTTTTAACTTCTTCTGGGTCGAATGCTTCAGTAAAAACATTGCTACCACCACCAAAATAATGTGGTTCACTCTCTACAAGAGCTCCTGTGAGCTTTGCGTAATCAACGACTTTCTTGGTTGCTTCAATAACTTCTTCTGGTGATATTGAATCATTTTTATGGGCTTGCGAAACGTCAATGTGAATAAACTCAAAGCCAGCTTCAATACCGGCGATTGCGGCCTCTACACTCGGGCTATGATCCAGATTGATATACATTTCAATACCAAACTGTTGCTTGTAGTTATCAACCATGTCGCGCACATTATGTAGCCCAAGTGCTTTTACCTCACTATTGCTTACTTCTACCAAAACTGGAGAGTTTGCACTCTTCGCTGCGCGGGCGACTGCTATTAAAGTCTCCTGGTTGTCTAGGTTAAACGCACCTACAGCAAACTTTTCGTTTCTTGCACGTTCCATCAATGCTCTTGCGTCAGCGCAATTTCTTCTAATCTGTTCTAGAGATAATCCCATAAATAACCCACCTTTCTTTAAACTTGATTATAACTGTTTATGCTTATTATATGCAACTACTTTAAGTAAAGAGAAGATACATTCCAGTACCGCTAAGAATAACGCCAGCAAACTTTATTAGTTTATTGTCTTTTTCATTAAGGATAAAATACGCGCCTATTACTGTTACGATAATTTTTGCTGTGCCAGATATTGCTGCTAAAGACGCACTTCCTGAATTTCTAAGAGTTAACACGAAGAACATTCCAGAAACTCCAAGAAGTGATCCATAAATCCATACATCAATGTGCATTTTAGTTGTTAACTTTGTCTTCTTAGGTTTCCTAAGTAAAGCTGCCAGTATAAAGGCAGACGTTGCCTGCAATCCCCAGCCGTACAGTAAATAAGTTTCGAGTCCAAATCTATTGATCAGATATTTCTCATTTAAGATAGCTGGACCAAATAATGAAGCCGCAAATAATGAAACCACTAGTCCAAGTACTATCTTATTCTTATCAGTTTTCTTACTTCTATTCCTTACCGCAAGCCCAACTAATATCACGGCTAAAAACAATAATAGTGTACCCAGATACTGTTTATCTGTTAACGACTCGCCTCTAAACAACACTGCTACCGTTATAACTGAAATTGTATTAAGCAGCCCCATAAATACTGCTACTGACGCCGGAACTAACCTGTAGAGTTTAATTATTGCAAAGTTCAACATCGCAAACAGACTTCCACCTAAAAGTATAAAATATCTAGCGTCCCATGCCGCCGAATGATCAACCCTTGACCAATTTAAAATGGCGTATACAATACCTGTACTAATTACGCTAATAAAAGATGCTGTAAGTGCATATAAAGTAAGGTCGGTTTTGTGTAATCCAATGCGTCTATTTTGGAGTGCCCTCAACCCACTGATTACAAAATATAGAAGAGCCGTCAGTTGCCAAGGCATTACTTGCCTAGTATGTGGTGTGCGTTCAGTATAAGCCGTTCTGCCGTAAGCCCGTAATGCTTCAAAAGCTCTTCTGGTGTACCTGATTGTCCGTATGCGTCTGCTACTCCCATACGAATAACAGGTGCCGGACTGTGCTCTGCAACCAATTCTGCCACAGCACCACCTAGTCCTCCTGCCATCTGTGCTTCCTC
>CAZKAL010000004.1:7277-9460 GCA_964550995.1 uncultured Candidatus Saccharibacteria bacterium
GGAGATCCTGCTACATCTGCCAGCCCAACCGGTATCCCATGCCAATGATAGTCATATTCCATAAAATCAACCCCCTTACCAGGAATTGTATGGGCAATTATCATAATAGGCTTCTCAACAATCGCTCTGGCCATTGAACAGGCGTCAATTACTGCTTCAATATTATTGCCGTCGACTTCTATAACATGCCAGCCAAATGCCTCCCATTTCGCTCTAAGATCTTCTAGCGGCATTACATGTTCTGTTGTCCCATCGATCTGAATATTGTTTCTGTCGATTATTCCGATAATATTACTTAAATTATATTTAGAGGCAAGCATAGCTGCTTCCCAAATATTACCTTCGTTAAGCTCGCCATCTCCCATAACTACATATATCCAGCGATGACTTTCTTTATTCATTTTCATGGCTAGAGACATTCCTGCAGCCTGACTTAATCCGCAACCAAGAGGACCACTTGTGGTTTCTATACCTGGAAGTTTTTGTCTTTCTGGGTGACCCTGCAATCTTGAACCAAATTTACGCAGTGTCATTAACTCTGACTTTGGGAAATACCCAGCATGAGCCATAGTTGCATACAGCACAGGGTTACAATGCCCATTACTAAGTAGCAGTAAATCTCTTTCATCCCAATTCGGATCTTTTGGATCATGCTTTAAAATATCAAAATAAAGAGCAGTAAATATATCCGCTAAGCCTAGTGGGCCAGCAGTATGGCCACTCCCGGCATGTTCTAAGGCTTTAATAATATCTTCCCGAAGATCAATTGCTATATTTTCAAGCTTTTTAAGCCCAAGTTTTTTTGCGGTGAAGTTTTTACTCATTACGCTTATGATACCAAAGACTGGAGCTCTTCGTAAGTTTTTTTTGCATTTTTAGATTTTTTTAAGTATCCGCCAACATTAAGAATATCTACACCAGCCTCAGAAATCTGTCTTGCATTATCGCCGTTTACTCCGCCATCCCAAGAAATTTCCACATCAGGATATTTTTGCTTGATTGCTTTAACTTTATCCAATAATGCCAAATCTGCTTTTCCACCTTGATAACCAAGATGACCGCCAAAAACTAGCACATGATCAAACAAGTTAGAGATTTCGTTAAGTACGTCTACAGAAGTCTCAGGTAGAATAGCTACCCCTGTTCTAGTTCCGTTTTTCTGCAAAGTTTCTAGACATTCGATTAAGTTCTCAGACTCCGCATGTAATATAACTAGGTCAGCAGAAAGTTTAATGATATTTCTAAGCTCTTTAAGTGGTTCTTTATGCATAATATGCACATGAGTAATTAGCTGATCACTACGCCAACCATTTGCAATGGGGAGTAACTTCGAAGGCGCAAATTCACCATCAGCAAAATCAATATGCACTCCTTCTGCATAACCCATAATAAGCTCCATCTGTTCGCGATACTCGTGTGGGTCATCAGTTGTAATTGTAGGCATAATAACACTCATTACTAATACTGTACCAAACCGACTCCTCCCATGAATTATTTTGTCACGTGACAAAATAATTCATGGTCTGACACTAATGCGTGATATTCTGTACTTATGAATCGTTACCAGACGTCAAAAACTATAAATATACTCTTAAAAACTCTTACTGTTAGCGGTGTTATTGGCTCCTCACTCGTGGCTCCTAACGCTACGGAACTATTCACCAAGTTGGCTAAACCTATTACACACCTTGACATTGATGAAAAGGAGTTAAAACACCTCCTGCGTTATATGGAAAGGACAAAGCTCATCGAGTTATCAGTTCGCGAAGGAGACTTACACGCAAAACTTACCAAAAAAGCAACAGAGCGTGTTAACTCTGTAGAGATTGATGATATCTCGATTAAAACTCCAAGTAAATGGGATAAAAAATGGCGAATAATTATTTATGATATACCCAGAGAAAAGAGAGAGCATCGCTACTTTTTGCTTGAGCAGTTACATAGACTAAATTTCTTCAAATTACAGGACAGCACATGGGTCTATCCATTCAGCTGTACCATAGAAGTTCTCGAAATATTGAAAAGATTGGAAATTGAGCAATACGTAACGTTCATGGTCGGAGATATTGAATCTAAGGACGAGGTAAAACTGATCAAACATTTCCAATTGTTCAAGCACGCGTGAATTATTTGGTCACGTGACCAAATAATTCATGAACGTTGGAATTGCTCATGATGACTAG
>CAZKAL010000004.1:9560-15410 GCA_964550995.1 uncultured Candidatus Saccharibacteria bacterium
AGGATAGTACAAGGATAGTATATAGAATAGAGCTGACTACATAAAACTAGCATTAGAGTAAAGTGCAGCTAGCAAGGTGGCTGCATGATGGTAGCAAATGGTAGCTCACAGGAGACATCAGAACACAAGTGCTAATGTGACACGAAACTTTTATGGCTTACTTGTTGGGCAGTAAATGGATACAAGTCTAAAAAGGCTAAAGTTCGTCTAGTTGACGATTGCGTCTTTTGTAGCGCTCAGCACCAGCAAACGGTGTAGTAAGCCATGTATCTATAATCTCTTGCCAAACTTTATCTTTTAATAAAATCTCTGATGGTAGAGCAAGAACGTTGCTGTCTTCATCATTACGGGTACTTCTAGCAGATTCTTTACTCCAACCTAATCCAGCTCGTATACCTTTGTGCCGATTCGCTGCTATTGCCATCCCCTGACCACTACCGCAAACCAATATCCCTCTTACCGACTCATCCTTATCAGACTTCATTCCAGCTACAACACGACTCGCAAAAACTGTGAAATCATCATCCGGATCAAGTCTTTCGTCACCCTCATCTACTACATCGTGACCAAGACTTCTTAAATACTTCTCAATCTTTTCTTTCAAGTAGTATCCGTTATGATCAGCTCCTAGATAAATCTTCATAATTTATTTGTTACTATTAGCTTGAGCGTGTTGAATCGATTGTCCAATGTCAGAGACAAGCTCGACAAGACGATTAGAATAACCCCATTCATTGTCGTACCATACAACAACCTTAGCCAAGTTTCCGCCTACAACCTTAGTTAATGGAAGATCAATTGTTCCGCTATTGCTATTGCCTACAAAATCACTACTAACCAATTCTTCTTCAGTGCAATCCACAATTCCCTGATAATATGGCTGAGCACAGGCTTCTTTTAGCTTAGCTTTCAATTCATCTACTGTTGTGTCTTCTTTAAGAAGTAGAGTTACATCACTAACACTTCCGACACTTACTGGTACGCGGATTGCCATACCGTCGAATTTACCTTCTAGACTTGGGACAGTTTTAGTAACTGCAATTGCTGCACCAGTAGTCGTAGGGATTATATTCTCAGCTGCAGCTCTGGCGCGCCGGAAATCTCTGTGCGGAGCGTCTTGTAAACGCTGGTCTGCGGTATAGCCATGAACCGTTGTCATCATGGCCTTCTCTATGCCAATTTCTCTTTCCAATATGTCCATCACAGCTGCCAAGCTATTTGTCGTACAGCTTGCGTTACTATAAATATTTTGCTCATTACCGTCTAAAATTGATTCGTTAGCCCCTATTACCACGGTGTCTGTTTCGTTATCTTTAGCGGGCGCACTTATGACAACCTTTTTAGCACCGGCATCAATGTGTGCCTTCGCTAGTTCTGATTTTACAAAAAATCCGGTTGATTCGATAACAACATCTACTTTATGTTCAGCCCATGGTAATTTAGCTGGTTCTTTTTCAGAAAAAACAGGTATTTTATGTTCGTCGACAATTATGTGACTATCATCAAAACTAACCTCGTGCTCAAACTCACCATAATTTGTATCATGTTTCAGCAAATGAGCTAACATTTTGGTATCTGTCAAATCGTTTAATGCAACTATATCTATATCTTTTCTCTCATAAGCTACTTTAAATGCATTACGTCCGATTCTTCCAAACCCATTAATTGCTAATCTTGTTTTCATCTTTTCCCTGCCCCTTCTATATTTGACTTTAGTATATCGCGCTTATGCATTAAGTAGCAAGATACTTGTTAATTTTTGGTATTGAACTTTCGAAAAACTCTTTATCCTTTTTATGAGTAAGCTTGTATACGACCTCGTTTACTTCCAACCACAACGCTTCTGGGTTTTCTTTGTCTATAGGCATCAGTTCACTCTGATCTGTTTTACATAAGAACATAGTTATGTGTTTCATTTCGGTTTCCGCGTCACCCACACCACCTTTTCCAATCCTAGGACGTTCATACGAGCCAAGAGTTTCAATTATGTCAATTTGGGTCACGCCACTTTCTTCATAAATTTCTCTTATTGCAGCCTGTCTTGCTGTCTCGCCCGGGTCAATACCACCCTTAGGCAGTGACCAGGAGTCTTCATTCTGATTCACTACAATAATCTTATTGTCTGGACCAATAACTATACCTCCCGCACTAAAACGCTTATTCATTGAATTCTTCTTTCAATACACGAGACACTACATCATTAATCTCTGGTGAAGCTAGCAAGTGAGATTTGGAATCTAGACCCCCTTCATCAAAATATGTCAACACTGCCCCGGCTTCTTTCATCATGAAAATAGTTGGAGCATAGTCCCACTGACCTCCACCGCCTTTATAGACCAAAACTGCATCTATTTTGCCTGAGGCCATGTATATCGCCTTTAGTCCACAGCCAAAATACTGCCCGATATAGAACACCCCTGATTTTGTCAAAGCTGGAGCTACATTAGGACTAGTTGCCAGAACGCTACTTGAAAGGGCCACCACTGAGCGTTCGATTGGCCTAGAGTTAACGCCGATCTTTTTGTCGTCTGCGTATGCACCCATCCCCTTGCACGCACTGTACATTACATCATCTGCTAAATCATATATGTAACTTTCAGTTATCTCACCGTTTTCAACTAACGCAAGCATCGATGTAACTCCCGGTAATCCTCTGACATAGCTCTCTGTACCATCGATTGGGTCAATCAACCAATAACATTCTTTATTCCCGCTTTGACCAAGTTCTTCGCCTAGAAACCCAATATTTGGATACTTTTCAGACAATCTCTCAGTTAGTTTTTGTTCAACCAGTCGATCAATTTCTGTTACAACCGTTTTGTCTTCTTTCAAGTCATGGTCTACTTGCCCGTAGGCTGCCATTATCTCTCCTCTCAGTGATCTGATCAGAGGAACTATAAAATCAGAATGCGAAGTGCTCATGAATAAACTTCTAGATTTTTCATTATTTATTTTCCCAGCGTTCGATACACTCTTTTATTATTTCGTGGGCTTTTTCTGTACCTTGAAACCCTTGGACATCAGTAGTCCCTGGCCTTTTCAAATCTTTGTAGTGTGTGAAGTGATGTTCTATCTGCTGTATAAGTCGTTCATTGACATCCTCTAGTTTCTGTATTGCATTACCTGTGTTGCGATCATCTGTAGGAACACAGATTATTTTGTAGTCCATTTCTCCACCATCCTCAAAAATCATTACACCAATAACTGTGGCCTCAACAGCTACTCCCGTTGGAATAGGGTCATCAGTAATTACTAACGTGTCTAACTCATCACCATCCTCATCAAGAGTTCCTGGAATAAATCCATAATTAGTAGGCTTTGCAAAAATTTTAGCTTCAACTCTGTCCAATACCATAGCTTTTTTATGCCTATTAAACTCTATTTTATGCGCCGAACCCATCGGTATTTCTATTACTGTATTGATTTTCTTTCCCTCTGAGTAGGGTGTAAATATTGCGTTATAATCCATCTTAACTCCTTTAATATCTTTTATTATATTGTACACTATAATCATGGAGATTATTGGACACCGCGGGGCAAAGGGTTTGGCACCTGAAAATTCGCTTGAAGCAATTCGTAAAGCTCTAAAATGTAGAGTAGATATGATAGAAATAGATGCTCGTGTTCAGTCAGGGGTGGTTGTTTTATCTCATGACGTAGTTAATAAATCCACGGCCTATTGTACTTTAAAACACGCCCTACAAGAAATTGACGGTAAAACTGCTATTAACTTGGATATAAAAGAAATCCGAGTAGTCAACTACTTGCCAAAAATACTCGAAAACTACAATGGTCATATAGTCTTTTCTAGTTTTAGCTATAACACCCTTAAGAAAATAACCGAAACCATGCCTGATGCTGAAATAGCTGTAATTGAAAATTGGTCAGGTATTCGTGCCATAACATATGCTACATTATTGAACACTAAACGCCTTCATATAAATCAGAAATGGCTCTGGCACGGATTTGTAGCTTCTCTAAAGAATCAAGGATACAAAGTATACGCCTACACAGTAAACGACAAAAAGCGCCATGATGAGCTCGAAGGATGGGGAGTCGACGGGATATTCACAGATAATCCTAACTTGTTTTGTTAAATAGTATAGCTAAACTCTAAGCTGAAGTCCTACAAATGTAGTCTACTCTAAATACAGACAAACGGTGATAAACTTAAACTTTGCCGTTAGCAATATGTTTTCAATTGTAAGATTTTAAAAACTCACGAATAGACAAAGCGGCACTTGCACCCTCACCTACGGCGGACGCAATTTGCATAGTTGCCCCACTTCTTACATCACCAGCACAAAACATTCCTTCAATATTTGTCATCAATTTATCGTCAGTAATTACAAAACCGAAATCATCTAGATTTACGCCACTATCTTCTAGGAAGTGCGTTACTGGTTTCAAACCAATAAAAACAAAAACACCATCGGTAATAAACTCTGTCTTTTTGCCATCTTTTGTGCCTATTACCTTCTTAACTCTAGGTAATCCATCCTCTTCTCCACCAATAATTTCATCTGCTGTAGTCTTGAAATGTACTGTTAATTTATCATTTTTTTCTATCTCTTTGACCAACACATCGCTTGCCTTCCACTTGTCACCGCGTATCAGTACATCAATATGACTAGCAAACTTAGTTAAAAAGAGAGCTTCTTGAGCACTAGAGTTACCACCACCAACAACAACCAGTTTTTTGTCACGATAAAAAGGGCCATCGCATGTTGCACAATTATGAACACCTTTTCCGTAAAATTCACTTTCGCCCGGAATTCCTATTTTTTTCCATTCCGAACCTGTACCAATTAATACGGTTTTAGCTTTATATTCTCCAATTGCAGTTTTGATTTCAAACAGTTTTTCATTCTTAACGATGCTCTGCACCTCGTCTAACTCAATCTTTGCACCGAATCGCTCTGCTTGTAACCTTAGGTTTTCCGCCAATTCCATACCTTCTATCCCTTTTGGGAAGCCTGGATAATTGTCTACCTTATCTGTTATTGCTGCTAGCCCGCCTATTATGCCTTTTTCAAGTAATAAGGTGTCTATGTCCTCCCTAGAAGTGTATACAGCAGCAGCTAGACTAGTTGGCCCTGCTCCTATCATTATTACATCGTGAATATTCATTTAATCTCCTTTTTATTTGTATATTCTAACCTTTTATAAACTTATCTACTAATATTTGCCTATTAGGATTTACCCAAAACTCATCGCCCAAAAAAAAGCACCGGTATAGTCTGATTGCCATTCGTTCTACGATTCATCTCTTCTCGTATCTCCGGGACATCAACGTCTCGTTCTTCGTATTTTATACCCTGTGCTTCTAGCCAGCTTTTTAATGCCTGGCAGTATCCACACCATACGGCGCTATATATTAAAGGTTTGTTGTTAGGTTTGTTGTTAGGTTTCTTGTTGGTCATTTCGATATCTCAATCATTATGTTTAAGTGTTTACTTAAACATCCTACACCAAAAGTCCCGTTAGTTGCAAGCTAATTTATGATAATTACTTATGTTTTTCTATATTTATTGTGAGTAAAACGAAGGTTAGCAAGTTTTGTACGTTTTAAGCAATGACTGATGCAAGTCGCGGTAGGTTAAATCCTACAACTACTTCTTCGGTGCTATCTTCTTTTTCTATAAGCGTAACAGGCACTGTTAAAGCGCCACTCTTTGCGTAAACTTCTTTTTGTTTTTCTGGGTTTTCATCCAGATTAATTACTTCGTATTTTACGCCTTTTCTATCAAGATATTTTTTAACCATTACACAATATGAGCAGGTGCTTGTGGTGAATACTGTTATTTTTTTAGTCATTGCGAGACTCCTGTTAGTTAATTTATTTGATTT
>CAZKAL010000004.1:15510-23301 GCA_964550995.1 uncultured Candidatus Saccharibacteria bacterium
TTTTAAAGTTTTAAAGCTTATGATTAGTATTGTAATTGGTGTTTAATATAATTGCAATACCACTACATGTTGTGTTTTTGTCTTTTTTTAGCTCCTCTCTGTTGCCAACAACTCAATATCAAAAATTAAATCTGAATTTGGCGGAATAAGTGAACCACTGCCAGAAGCACCGTAACCTTGCGAGGCAGGTATATATAAACGCCTTTTACCTCCTACTTTCATTCCCGGGATACCTTCTTGCCAACCAGTAATTAGGTTGTTTAATGGGAATTTAGCAGGATTTCCTGCTTTTGATGCATCAAAAATTGTTCCATCGGAAGCTAAAGCACCAGTATATTGAATTGTTATAGTGTCTCCCGGTTGCACTGTATCACCGTCGCCAACTGTCGTATCATCAAAGCGCAAAGTTGGCACACTTACAGCTCCATTAAAATTACTAATCGTTGTTCCTACTACTGAGTTTGTATTTTGCACTGGAGCCTCCGTTTGTTGTGTTTGATTATGGGCTACATTTGTATCGTTGATCACTACCGGATCATCTTGATTAATTTGCCATATGACGTATGCTGTTGTACCGATTGTTGTTACCAAGAAAAGTGAAGCTAGTAAAAAAGCTGCCACTCTCTGGCCATTTGATGCTGCCATTATAGTTACCCTCCACGCGTGTTTATTTTGGCCGTAGCCTTTTCGCGATTACATACTAGTATATCTACTAAATGCCATTCAGCCAAGTTCATTTATGTTGTTTTATTGACTTAAAAACTTGTATTTTAAGCTTTTTTTATCTTACTTCTGATTTTAAGCCTTAACCACTCTTCGCCGAGATAATAATATGGGAAAGATAACAAAACTAATATTGTACTAGAAATCAATCCGAAAATTATTGTAAACGACAATGCCTCCCAGAACGGGTCACTCAGTGCTAGTGGCAAAAGTGCAACGACGGTAGTTAGAGTTGTTGCAATTAAAGGTCGTAATCTTTGCCTTGTTGCACTAGCAATTGATGCTACAGGTCCCATTCCAAGTCTGCGTTGTTGGTTAGCATAATCTGTTAGCATTATTGTGTTATTTACTGCTATTCCAATTAAACCGATAAAACCTACCAAAACAAAGAAACTTGCAGAATTGCTAGTAGCAAACAATCCAACACCTACCCCAAACAGTGTGAAAGGTATCGCTAACAAAATTAATAATGGTTGCATTAAAGACCTAAATTGAATTGCAAGAAGTACATACATTAGAATAATCGCGATCGGCACCGCGATAACTAGTGTCGCGAATGAATCTTGAAAATCTCCTTCCTGTCCTGAATCAAATTCAATATTATCCATACTAATGGAAAGTTTGGACAATTCATTATCAGTGAAAAGCTTTTTGAACTCTTTTTCGGTAAGCAGTGAAACTATCGTTGGATTGTCGCTATCAAAAGCAAACTTAGTGATTGCATACTGTCGGCCCCCGTCACGTAAAATCTCTCCTTTTACACCAGATATTTGATCCTTTAATACTTTTATCTTTTCTCCATTAAAATTTTCCAGCTCAACACCAGTTAGTTCTTGCGCTATTTTTTGTGTTGCGGTGTCGAGTATTTTAAGATCATCAGAATATACCCTGACGCCAAATGGAAACTGCGATGAAGGTGGTCCGTTATCTATAGAACTAACACTTACCGACAAAGCATTTGTGTTTGCTTTTTGCAGTGAATTTTTCAGTTCTTGCACTATTTGGGGCGCGCTGTCATTTCTGTCTGTAAATGGGACTAAGTCAATTACCAATTCAGCTTGTCTTGTATTAGGCAAAAACTCAGAACCATAATAGGCAGAAACTACGTTTGTACCTACCGAATTAATTGCTACGTCCTCTACCTGTTTTGCAGTGGCCTCGGCTTGGCTAATTGTTGTATTTGGTTTGAATAAAATGGATAATCCTATTTGGTCAGCATCCTTTGGAGGTGGAAATGTGTTCTGGTCAACTTTAAACCCAAAAACATATACACCAGACACGACCGACAACATACTGATTATAATTGCCGTTATTCCTATCAATCTTCCTTTTTTAGAGCGAATACTTAGAATATTTGATTCCATCGCTCGCGAAGCCCAACCTTCAAATTTTATTACAGGATTGATTTCAGTAATCCAACTATCTTTTCTGTCTCTTAAAATCAAAAACCTTGAGAGCAGAGGGATTAAAGAAATAGATAGTAAAAACGACAAAATTAGGGCAATTATTACAGTGATTGGAATTAACCGTATGAACTCACCTAATATCCCTGTTGGTGTCGCTAATATGGCAAACACCAACACGGTAGTTAGAGTACCGGCTAAACTTGCCATACCGACCTTGTTGATTGATCTCGAAATTACCTGTAGGTTTGACAGTTTTTTGTCTCGTTTATTCGCGTCTATAGCCTCGACTACAATTGTTGCATCATCTACAAATAGACCCAGTGATAAGATAAGCGCAAACAAGGTAATTACATTTAATGTGTAGCCGATTAAATACAGGACTATAATTGTCGAGATCATAACTGTAATCATAAACATGGCTGTTATCAGAGAAGCTCGCCAGGTAATTAATAAGAAACTAACTATCGCAACAGCCAACAAGCCTGTTAGCATATTAGATCCAAGAAAATCTATTTGACTAGTAATGCCTTGAGCAAAATCAGCACTTACAACCGTCTTATATCCTTCTCCAAATTGGCTCAAGTCAATGTCCTCTAACGCAAGATTTACAGCATCAGAAAGCGCAATAACGTCGCCACTTTCGTATTTTGATACACCAATCACCCCAGATTCATGAAAATTTATACTATCATCTGCACCTTTATAACCATAACGTGAAAAACTATTTTTAACTTTTCTATTTGAGTCTGTTTTTATATCCTGAACATTGGTTAAATTAAGTTTTGGTTCTGCGGCGTTAACTTCGGGAAGCTGAGCCAAAACACTCGCCACATAGGTTGAGGCAGCATCAATCTCAGAATCAGTACTCTGATCGGTAGAAAACACTTGTACAATTAGATCATATTTTTGTAACAATGATCCAGGGTCAATCGGCGTATATGACAGCTGTATACCACTTGATGGTAAGTCAACATTATTATTAATAGTATTTCTAATCAGTTCCGTACCTGATTCAGAACTTTCTGAATCTTTGAATGTAATAACTACAGTAAAAAAACCATCCGTAGCCGAGGATTTGACACTAGTAACTTGATCGAGGGCATTTATAGCATCGCTTATCAGTTTAGTAACTTTTTTGTCAACAATATCTGACGGCTGATCAACATAAACTCCACTAACAAAAGCAATCGGAAATTGTATTGGCGGAAAACCTTCTCTCTTAATAAGGTTTGTGTAGGTTAGAACCCCAAATCCTAAAATAAAAACCCAAATTAAGATCGCCAGTCGCCACCTGATATAAAAATACTTTGTAAATCTTGCTATTAATCCGTCTTTTTCTTTATCCACTAGTAATCTCCCTCAAGAACTTTAGTATAAGTGCCTATTCTAGCACAGCAATTCATCTCATATTTAAAAATCAAGAGACAATACCGAATTTGGCCAAGGCTTCCTGTCTCTCCTCGGCGGACCTTGCTGTTTGCACACGCAATAGCTGAGCGTATATTCCATCAGTCCTTGATAATTCTTTAGGTGAACCTATCTCAGATACCTTACCTTTTTTAAGCGCAATGATCACATCAACATTCTGAATTGTGCTCAAACGGTGGGCGATTATTATGGTTGTACGGTTCTTCATTAGGGCATCTAGTGCTTCCTGCACAAGTAATTCACTTCTGCTGTCTAGGCTACTTGTAGCTTCATCTAACACTAAGATTGGTGAATTTTTTTGTATTGCACGAGCAATTGCAATGCGCTGTTTCTGACCACCAGATAGTTTAAGTCCTCTTTCACCTATCTCTGTGTCATATCCTTCTGCTAGTTCAGTAATAAACTCATCAGCATTCGCAGCTTTTGCAGATTTTTTAATCTCGGCATTTGTAGCTTTTGGATTTGCGTATGAAATATTTTCTTTTATAGTGCCGCTAAATAAATTTGGCTCTTGAAACACAAAACTAATTTGGTCGCGTACTGAGGAACGGGTAACTTCAGAAATATTATGCCCGTCAATCGTAATTGAACCAGACTTTGGATCATAGAGGCGCAATAACAGGTTTGTAAGTGTAGTCTTACCCTCACCACTCTCACCAACCAATGCAATTTTTTGTCCTGGTTTTATAGCAAAAGATACACCTTTAATAACTTCCTTCTCATCATAGGCAAATTTAATATCACTAAATTCTACTCTACCCTTAGTTACTCTTAGCGCTTTGCCCTCATCTGCAGACTCAACCATTTCATTCATAACTTCAAAGTAATCTTTGCTGTCACTTATTGCACGCTGTGTATTCTCAACTAAGAAGCTGATGGTGAATATTGGGATACGAATATTTATGCCATACAAAATTAACGTAACGGCTTGACCGGCAGTAAGTGCACCCTGGGCTCCACGGACAAAAATGTACCCATAAACACACAAAAATATGGCATTTAATACCAGCCTACGTCTAACGTCTTGTTTGTGCCAGTATGCAGATTGAGGTTTTGTTAATTTTTCAACTATTTTGAAGTGTTTTGAGAAAAAAGATAGCTCACGTTTTTCTTGTTGGTAACTTTTAACGACCTTGACCTGCGAAACAGCTTCCGCAAAACGACCACTAGCTATATCAATATTATCGTTTTTCTTTTTCTGATACTTTTGCCATGTGCTACTACTCCTGACAGTCATCCAGATAAATATCGGGTATAGAGACGACAATAAAAAACCTACTGGCAGACTGATAGAAAATACAATACCCAGACTTAGTACAGTGCTGAATATGAACTGCAGGAAGTTATTCGTCATCATTTGAACGAAATTTGTTATCTGATTTATAGATCGATTCAAGCGGGCAATTATCTTGCCTGATAACTCCTCATCAAAGTACTTTTGCGGTAATTTCATCAAATGCGCAAAATACCGTTCGCTCAGTATTCTGTTGAGTTTTACGGCAATCTGGTCGCCGATGTATCCACCCCAATTACTGAACAACGTTTGAGCTAGATCCAACAAGAACAAACCAATAGCCAAAATTACAGCTACTTTTACGTTCGCACCTGTACCCTTACCTATCTCATCTATAGACCGACCGACAAGTAGCGGTTGCAAAATAGTCATGAACGAAAGCAAGACAGTAAATATGCTTACTAAAACGTAACTTTTGCGCAATCTTCCACCAAGACGCAAGATTTTTATTATATCTCTCATCAGTTACCATAATACGCTATGCTTGCAGATTTTATATAACTATGTTTTAATAGTTATATGAATTTAGCAAAAAGAATGCAAGGATACGTTTTAGGGGAAGGAATTGAGCATCACCAGGCCTCATTACTTGTACAGCACGAAGGATTGACTAGACTTAGAGATAAATATGAGCCACTCTCCGCTGAACGTTATTATCACAATCTTAACCACGGTATAAAATGTTTAACAGAAATAGGTATTAGTGCGCCTATTGCAGTACGAGAAGGTCTTTTAAGTACTAGGAATGCAATAAACTTAGGAACAGTTGCTGTATGGCATGATGACGAAGTTACTCTTGGGCCTATATTAAACGAGAAGAAAAGTGCAATTAATGTTGGTATCAGTATGGAACGACATGGAGTTTCAGATCTAGATATAGATTACGTACAAGATACTATAGAAGGTAGCACCGTCACAATAGAGCCTGGCAACTTCAAACAATGGGCTAACGAAGACGATTACGGGTCAATACTATTTGATGATGTAGACGTTGCACTACTAGGAGCAGAGTTTCCTGTATTTCTAAGACAGAGTGCCATTCCTCTATTCAAAGAGTTGCATAATAAAGTAACCGGTAATGAGAGAAGAGATGCAGCGCATGATTTCATGAAGAGTGAAATAGATATACTTAGAAATCACACTTGGTATACTAAAATTATAGGACAAAGATACCCAAACCAAAAATCAAACGCAGACATAATTATGTCTAGACTTACTAGCCCATCGCAAAGACACGAATTACTCTACGAAGTAACCACAGCTTGAATTAAAAAGAACTGGGCGTATATACCCAGTTCGTGGAAGCTGCGTAATGTCTCCACTCACACTTCCATATTAATAATATCCTATCAAACCATTAACAGTAAAGTGATTATAGTCACCTTTTATCATTTTTTACTTGTATATAAGATGTATCTACTTCCAGAAACGTACAATCATTAATATACAATCACTTTCCTCAAAGTTCTATCACAAGTTCTATCACAAGTCTTTCTCGTACCGAAAGCTGATTTAAATCAGCTTTAACTCAGCTTTAAATCAGCTTTCCAATTCTTTTTTTCAGGATTTATCACTAAAACAAGGTGTTAAACTATCTTCTCCCAAGGAAGATTTTCTTTACCAAAGTGACCGTAGGCTGTTGTCTGCGAGTAAATAGGCTGGCGCAAATCAAGACCCTCAACTATCCCCTTTACTGTTGTGTCTAGTAGCTTGTCGACAAAATTTTGTATCTCAGTAAGTGAAACTGTCTCGGTACCAAAAGTATCAAATGCTTTCATTTGCGGCTTTGCCTGTCCGATAACAAACGCAAGTGCTACTTCACATTTTATTGCCAAACCTGCAGCGACAATATTTTTCGCAATAAACCGTGCGGCATAGGCGCCAGATCGGTCAACCTTACTAGGGTCTTTACCGCTAAACGCACCCCCGCCAACTCGTGCATAGCCTCCATAACCGTCTACAACAATTTTTCTTCCTGTTAGGCCTGCGTCCGTGTCGGGACCAGGAATGTGCCATAAACCTGTACCGTTTATGACAATTTGCTTGTCAGAAACACTATAACCGTACTTTTTTAGCACAACATCAATAATTTGTTTTTTCATAACTCTGAAAACTTCTTCCGGTGTTGTTTTCTCGTCATGAGCTACCGCCATCACAACTTTCTCTACTCCGACGGGCTTGTCACCATCATACTTTACTGTTACCTGTGATTTACCGTCCGGTCGTACAAAGCTAATTGAGTTTGTTTCTCTAGCTTCATCAAGTGCCTTTACTAGAGCATGCGCAAGCGTAATCGGTAACGGCATTAACTCTGGTGTTTCATTGCATGCAAATCCAAACATCATACCTTGGTCACCAGCGCCATCTAAGTCAACACCCATTGCAATTTCCGGTGACTGCTGGTGAATATAATTGTCTAAGGGGGATTTATCGGAAAACTTCCAGTCCTGGTTATCATAACCAAGTTTCTTGATTGTCTTACGTGCGACAGATTCAAAATCAACTTTTGCAGTCGTTTTAACCTCACCAAACAGCCCTATACGATTAGCACCGACTATAGTTTCTAAACCAGTCCTTGCTTTTGGATCTTGTTCCAATATTGCATCCAGGATTGCATCGCTAATAGCATCGGCAATTTTATCCGGGTGACCAGCGGCTACGGATTCGCTTGTAAATAGTTTGTATGACATTAAAAAACTCCTTTTTCTGTCCATACATAGAAAAGGAGCTAATTGAGTAGCAATATCTTCCTCATCTATATTAGACAAGCTAGACTTAGCACCTTACGAATAGGCAGGTTGCTGATCGGTTTTAACGGGCTAGTTCCCTTCCGATTCTCTTTATATTGTTTAATTGTTAATTATTAAATTATACCAAGCAAGACTGTGCTTGCACAGCACAAAATACGCTTATGACTGTTATTTAGGTTTTCGCACAGAA
>CAZKAL010000004.1:23401-25210 GCA_964550995.1 uncultured Candidatus Saccharibacteria bacterium
TCTAGTTCATGTTTCGGTTTTTTATCATTAGTCTCATGAATTTTTATATGCCCACGAATAGCTAGGTCTATGATTGATGCCGTTAAATCTTGCGGTGTTAGCCTATTTTTTGCAACATAGGCAGCTTGCATGACGCTAACATGCTTTGGACGACCAAAGTATGGCACTGTTATGCCGCGAGATTTATAGTCCTTACCGTATTTCTGCCATTTTTCGTATGCGCGTCGTAAAATAGCAAGTTCCAATAGAACAATACCAATACCTACAACTGTTTTCCAATTCCTTTCCCACCAGCTTAAAGGGGTAAAATATCCTTTGTCAAAGGCTACTACCAAACTCAGGGTTTCCCCTGCTTGCAGCTTTTTAGTTGTCTTAACCTTAACGCTGTTTGTATTAACTTCTATGTCACAATCCTGTTCTTTACTGCCTATTTTACCCGTATAGCACTTTCCATCTTTAGAATTGGTCCTAGCTTCTGTATATACTACGTCCGCAGACACACTGTTAAAAGGTTGCATCCACTGATTACCATTAATATCCCAAAATAACTCATCATATTTGTCATAAAATGTAATTACGTTTTTGACACTATAGTCAATTACATAACTATGCTTGCCTGTTATTTTTCTGCTAGGGTCGCCAATTTTGACAACAAGATTTTCGTTATCTGTATATGTTATGAACGGCTCGGTATTTCCATCACGTATTATTGATATAATTTTTGGATTTGTATCCTGGTCTTTATATCTCGTAGGAATCGCTCGTAATATCCCGTGATTCTGACCGCTAAAATCTACTGATATTTTTTCTGTAGTTATTAGCTTACCTTGAGGGTCGTCATTATTTAATTCGTAGGTAGCATCAAATGAATTAATTACAAAATCATTGACCCCTTGTGCTAACGCTGCGCCGGCAATACTTAAGAGTACAAAGACGCTTATAAATAGGCTAAATACGGCTAGCTTGAAGTTTCTCACTTGCTGCCTTCGCAATCTTTTCTAGAAGTTGATTTACTTCCTCAGTTTTCAGTGTTTTCTGTGTATGTGTCAGTTGTATTCGTAGCGATACTCGTTTTTTGTCTGACCCCTCGGCCTGGAATATGTCTAATGGTTGCAAAGAGTATTGATAACCTAATTCCGCATTAGCCACAGCCAACTCAGCGTGAACAAATTCATAAAGTTTAGACCATTTTGATTCCGTGGGAACTTCAAAAGTTATATCTTGGTTAGTGCTCGGGAAAATAGACAACGGTTGGTACTTACCAAGCTCTAGACTATTCATTAAAAGGTCAAGACCTATCTCAAACCCAGCACAATAATCTGGTAATTTTAAAAACCTCTTAGTCTTGGCGTGTAGTTCCCCGATTACGCCAAGTGCATGACCATTAACTTCAACCATAGCACTTCGCCCCTTTTGATATGGAGCAGTCATTGGATATTCTACTGACTCAAGACCCTGATAAGTTGCCTGACCCTCTGTTATTAAGTCCAAGTATTTTTTAGCCAAATAATATGCAGACCCAGAATGTTTTGTTGCCGTTTTGCTATCTGCCGCAACTACTAATGCCAGTCTGGGCAATTGTCCTGGAAGGTTCTTCTCGTTTTCTTGTTGGTGTCCTCTAACGTGAGCCTTGCCGATTTCAAAAAGCGCAAATTCGTTATCTTTGCTACCAGCCTGAGCTTTAAGGTTTCCGTGAACTTTAGCGAGTAAACTCGGCAATAAACTTGTGCGGTAATACTGCAATTCTGGGCTTATAGCATTTCGCAAATGATAAGCCCATTTCTCAGGGTCAATTCCCATATTTTGCAT
>CAZKAL010000005.1:0-22249 GCA_964550995.1 uncultured Candidatus Saccharibacteria bacterium
ACTATTTCTTTGGCTTTTTCCCACGCCTCAACTTCCATAAGGACTAGCTCAATATCTGAATAATATTGTGTATGATCTAAAAGTGCATGACCACTCTCATGCAATAGCGCCCATGCCCCCTCGTCAGTCTCATTATCATGCTTATAATAGACAACTTTGTCGACCGGAGACCAGTAGAAGGTATCCCCAGCCATTAAGCTTATGCTAGGGTATCTACTAGTTAAAACTTTTCGTACTTCAGTCTGTTTCATATGGGGTTATGATTTCTGCTTACAGAGCAGGTAACCACCATATATAACTGCTTCCTCTGGGTGTTTAGATTTAAGAATTTGAGGCATTTTTATGATCATTTTATTACGGTATAATTCTAGCTCCTCATGCAATTTCTCGTGAAATTTTTCTAAATGTGTACCCACACCACCTCCAAAAACAATGCAGTCGGGCGAAAGTAAGGTGATTAGGTCAATTAACCCTATTGCAATATTTCTGGCTACTAGGTACCAATCTTTTTCATCAGTTATTTCACTAGCCATTTTACCCGTTTGAGCAACAATTGCTTTCCCGCTAGCAAATTCCTCCCAGGCCATTATTTTTCCCTGGTGCTCTAACATTATGGCTCTTCCTCCAGCGTCCTTTACTGAATAATCAATCTTGCCATCGACAGTTAAGCCTAATCCTATACCAGTGCTTACGGTTACATACAAAACGCGGGAGTATAGATCTTTGACATCAAATGCCTCAGCAAGACCAGCTAATTTAGCGTCATTTTCAAGATATATTGGGCAACGTATGGTATCTGATAAATCATTACTTATTGATACGTTTTCCCATGGCAAGTTGCCGAAGTATAGAGCTACTCCCTTGTCTCTGTCTAGGGTTCCGGGTAGGGCTATTGCACAGGCTTCAGGTTGTTCGCCATCTAATAGTTTTATGGTGACTTTTTTAAGCTCTTCTATGAAGTCGGGGTACATTGTAGGAGTCTTGAACTTTTCGCTTTTTATCTTTTCACCTTCTTTAGAGAATGTTGCAACAAGAACTTTTGAGCCACCTACATCAATAGTTAAATACATACTCAATATTGTATCACGTAGCAACTATTTACTTACAGATACAAAAACTATATAATTAGGAGTAAGTTTGGCGGATTTAACATTCTACGGGATGCCGCAACTAATAAGGAGGCATATTTTTTATGTCAAAAACAGTAACGATGGATGAGCTATTAGCTGGATCCGATATAGAACAATTAAAAACAGGTGACGTAGTCGAAGGGAAGGTTCTTTCGATAAAGAAACACGAAGTTTGGATCGACTTAGGAGCAAACGGTATTGGTGTCGTCATGCGCCGAGAGATTGGTGCAGGCCAAGATCTAGAGAAGGGTCAAGAAGTCACAGTAAGTGTGGTTGATTCTGAAATGGAAGAAGGCCATGCATTACTTAGTATGAAACGCGCAGTCAAAGATAAAGGATGGGATGAGCTTCAGGAAATATTTGAAAATAAGGATACACTAGAAGTCCAAGCGTACGATGCAAATCGTGGCGGTCTATTAATTGAGCTTGAAGGAATTCGTGGATTTATGCCAGTATCACAGTTATCAGCAGATCATTACCCACGTGTATCTGGTGCTGATAAGGATGAGATTATGCAAAAGCTTACAAGTCTGATCAAGAAACCACTGACAGTAAGAATTCTTGATATCAGCCGTAAGGAAAACAAGCTTATTTTCTCAGAAAAAGAAGCAGTTAAAGATGATATGCAGGAGCGTTTTGCAAAACTTACAATTGGTGACTCGGTTGAAGGTATAGTAACTGGCGTCATTGATTTCGGAGCATTCGTGAACGTTGATGGTATTGAAGGGCTAATACATATCTCGGAAATATCTTGGGAACGTGTAGAAGATCCTAAGAAATACGTAAAAACAGGGGACACAGTAAAGGCAAAAATAATTGCTATAGATAAAGATCGGCTATCACTTAGCTTGAAGCAGATGCAGGATGATCCTTGGTTAAATGAGGTTAAAGCGTTCAAAAAAGGTGGTCTAGTAGAAGGGCGAGTTACTCGTATTACTCCTTTCGGTGCTTTTATTCAGTTGTCGCCAGCTGTAGAAGCGTTAGTTCATGTCTCTGAGATGAGTGACGATAAAAGTACCGACCCTGAGAAGGTTTTCAAGATTAATGAGACTAAACAATTCAAGGTTCTTGACGTAGACACTGATAGTCGCAAGATAGCACTTTCACTCAAAGACGCAAAGTAACAAAAGGAGCTATATAACTTGGCACATTTCACACATTTTTTCTCCGATGCACGTCGCGGTACCGATAGTACCGCTTACTGTGCTTCTCAAAAAGAATGTGCAAACTGTATCCAAGTATGTAGCTCCTCGAAGCTTAGGCTAGTCATTAAATGGGACAAAGAAGAGGTTTAAGATGGCTAAAAAAATTCAAATTGACGGAATGATTACAGTTGGTGACTTAGCTGAGAAGTTAGATATTACTGCAACTCAGTTGATTGGTGAGTTGTTTAAGAACGGTATGATGGTAACTGTTAATGAGAAAATTGATGTAGATACTGCCCAGATTATTATTGAGGAGCTTGGTATAGAAGCGACTATCATAGCAAAAATAGAAGAAGGTAAAGCTCTAAAAAGGCAGAAATCTAGTGATGACCCTAATGCAACTTTACGCCCACCTGTTGTTGCTGTCATGGGTCATGTGGACCATGGCAAAACTAGTTTATTGGACTACATACGTAAAGCAGATTCAGCTAAGGGCGAGAGCGGCGGTATTACTCAACACATATCTGCTTATCAGATAACTCATAAAGACCGAAAAATAACTTTTCTAGACACTCCAGGACATGAGGCCTTTGCTGCTCTGCGCGAACATGGGGCATATCTGACAGATGTCGTTGTAATTGTTATTGCCGCAGACGATGGAATAAAACCACAAACCCTTGAAGCAATTCGTTTTGCGCGTAAAGCAGGTGTCAAAATAATTGTTGCGGCAAATAAAATCGATAAAGAAGGTGCAGACCTTAATAGATTAAAACAACAGTTATCTGAACAAAATTTAATGCCAGAAGATTGGGGTGGAGACATCATTGTTGCACCTGTTTCGGCAAAAACGGGAGAGGGTGTTGACGACCTTATTGATATGATTCTGTTAGTTTCAGACGTTGAAGAACTTAAGGCAGTAGAAAACTGCGTAGCTACTGGATTAGTCATCGAATCACGTATGATAAAAGGTAGAGGTCCGGTAGCAGAAGTCTTAATTGAACAAGGGACACTAGCTAAAGGAGATTTTATTGTTGCAGGAGGGGCTCATGGAAAAGTTCGTACTCTACACTCCTCAGGAATAGAAGTAAAAGCAGCAGGTCCATCGATGCCTGTAAGTATTGATGGTTTTAAGATTATGCCAGAATTCGGTACTCCGTTTGAGGTTGTAAAGAATGAAAGGGAAGCTCGGACTAGAAGTGCTGAGTTAGCAACAACTCAAGCTACTAGAGGTAAGTTGTCCGGGGTATCTGGCGTTGATTTATTACAGGCTATCTCCAGGAGCGACAAACTTCAAGAATTGAATATAATTGTAAAGGCGGACGTCCAGGGTTCTCTGACTTCTGTGATCGATTCTTTAAAAACATTAAATACGGATGAGGTTGCGATAAAAGTAGTAGGATCTGGTGTTGGTGCTTTTACGGAGAGCGATTTACACCTTGCGTCTACTTCAGGTGCTATTTTGTATGGATTTAGTGTTACATTACCGACTGCACAGCGACGTGTTGCATCACGCGACAATTTAAAAGTTCGAATATACAATGTTATTTATGAGCTACTAGATGATGCCAAGAAAGAACTATCAGATCTTTTGGCGCCGGAAGTCATCATTAAAGACCTTGGTAGGCTTAAAATAAAACAAGTATTTAAGACTACACAGTCTGACATAATCTGTGGCGGAGAAGTTACTAAAGGTATAATTGCAGTCCCAGCATTTGTTAAAGTTATAAGAGATAAAGAAGAAATTGCAGAAGTAGAGGCGATTAAATTGCAACGTGGACCACAGGAAGTCAAAGAAGTACCAGAAGGAGACGAGTGTGGAGCTAGTCTAAAAACAAAAACTAAGCTTCATTTACAAGAAGGTGACGTTTTAGAATTCTTTACCAAAGACCTAAAAGAAAGGACTCTGTAGTATAAATTTGCTACAATTAGCTTATGTTTAAATTAGATAATAAATTTCTTACAGAAATTGGCTTAGGGGCTCTGCCAGCAGCAGAAAAGAATAAAATGCTTGCTCATATATACGAAACCCTAGAGATGCGGGTTGGCATGAAGCTTGCAGAAAAAATGAGTAACGAGCAGCTTGATGAATTTGAAGCATTTATAAAAAACAATAACGAGGCCGGCGCATTACAGTGGTTGGAATCAAATTTCCCGAATTATAAACAGGTAGTAGCAGAGGAACTAGAAAAATTAAAGGCAGAGATCAGCAAAACTGCCCCACAGATACTTGCACAATCTGCAGTGGGTCCTTCATCGCAACAAGGTGCCTCAGCCTCTCGACCAGCTCAAGTGTCACCCCCACGTCCACAAGGACAAGTTCCGCAAGAAGCTCAGATAGTACCACAACAACCTGTAACTGCACCAGATAATGCTGTTTCACAACAGCCACCACAATATTCACAACAACCACCTTCACAGCCAACGCAGCCTACACAAAGCCAGCAATTATTTACTCCAACTCCTGCACCACAGCAATCATCGCCACAATTTCCACAACAGCCACCACAACAGCCACAAGTTTCGGTGCAGAGCACATCACCACAGACGTCTCAAGCCACACAACCACTGCAACAAACTCAAGCTAATTATCAACAACAGGCAACACCTACCCAACAACCTGCACCGCATCAGCCGATTTTGAATCCAGTACCTCAACAATATCAACAAGATACGCAGGAGTCTGTACAAATGCCACCTCAGCCTCAACCTCAGCCTTCTCAAACTCCTTCAACAGACTCATCTACAAGTAGTGTCAGTAGTGTCCAGCCTGCCCAACCTACAAATACGAACGAAGGGCAGCCTCCAGTTATACCTTATCAACCTCCTGTGCAATAACTCTCAGCTACATAATTACAGGTTTAATCTAGCTTTGTATCCTGCTAAGAATGATTCTGCATCCATAGGTTTTTTACCAGCTGGGACTAGTGTCTTGATCAGTAATGATTTTTCTCCGCAAAATACTGCCAGCTGCTTTTCATGAATAAATAGTTTACCTGGTTCTCCGGAATGATTAAGTACTATTGCCTCTGTTATAACTGTGTCAGTGTTAGCAAATTTTGTCTTACTTTTTGGCCAACCAGAGTATGCTCTTATTTCTCGTTCTATCCGTGATGCAGGTTTACTCCAGTCAATATTTCCCTGGTCTTTAGATATCAGACTATCGTATGTTGCGGTACTTTCGTCTTGTTCTGTAGGAGTTATATTTCCAGATAAAATGTCAGGCAGTATTTCAATGATAAGCTCTGAACTTTGTTCAAGTAACAAATCTGCTAGCTCTTGCTTGGACTCATTACCTTTCAGGAGGACCTCTTTCTGCTTATAAATAGGCCCAGAATCCATCCCTTTTGTAAGTTGCATTATTGAAAAACCGGTTTGCTGTTCACCACTCAGTATTACGCTCTCGATCGGTATAGGGCCTCTATGTAATGGTAAAAGTGAAGGGTGTATGTTTATGATCCCACTAGGAAATATATCTATAATAGATTGAGGAATAATCTTTCCATAGGCTACCAGCACTGCAATCTCTGGCTTCATTTTCTTGAGTTGGGCGATAATGTCTGTTGGTTTTTCTGGGATAATTACTTCTATTCCATGTTCACCAGCTGTTTGCACTATTTCTAGTTCTCTCGATTTACGTGATACGGCCTGTTCAAAATTAGTAACAACTGCCTTAACATTGTAACCAGCACCGATAAGCCTACGCAGAGTGGGTGTTTTGGTGTTTAGGCCTGTAGCCAATCTTTCGTTACCAAAGAATACTAAAGTATTTTTCTTGTTCATCTTTAGTCAATTTTTTTATATTTCCATCATCCCCTAGTTTATGAAATGCTTCAGGATTATCTTTTATTACATCAACAAATACAGTCCCATTTGTATGATCAATTTCATGCTGGAAGATTCTAGCAAGAAAGCCATTTGCTGTAATTCTTACATCTTTATTATTAATGTCTTTTGCATCAACTCGTACTCGTGAATAACGTGGAACTTTACCATATATGTCTTTTACGCTTAAACATCCCTCAAAGTCTTCAACTATTTCTCCTTCGTACTTTGCTATTTTTGGATCAATGTATACCTTGAAAGATTTATCTTTCTTGTTGTTAAAGTCACTACGTATTATTACTACACGGCGGCGGTCATTAATCTGAACAGCAGCCAATGCAACGCCTACTTCATGGTCTCGGCTGTCTTCCCAATCCAACGTAGTCTTCTTCATATCCTCCACTAATCTAATGACGCTTGGATCTACAAAACCGACACGCTGGGATCGTTTCCGTAACTCGTCATTTGGTAGAGTAATTAATTTGCTCTTCATGATTGGGTTACTATACCATAGATGAAGTAAATTGAATATAGGTTACAATTCTAGAGTAGCGTTAGAGGATCTAGCTCATGTATGACTTCTCGTGGGAGATGATTGATAGCATTCAGAAGTTTTGATCTAGAGTAGCTTTTAAAGTGAAGCTGGATATAGTAGTATCCACCTCGTTTAGCTAAGTAGGAAGGTAGAGGACCGTCTATAATAATTGGGTTTTTATGGTTCTGGATCAGTAATTTTGCTTGTTCAGCTCTTTTAATTGCTTTTGTTAGATTTTTGTCCCTGAATATTGCCTTAGCAAGGAACACAAAAGGAGGAAATCCATGTTGTTTACGCACACTCAGTTCTCTATCTCGAAAAGTGTGCCATTGTTCTTCTCTTGCAAGCTGGATAACTGGATTGTTCACCTGATAGGTTTGTATGTATATCTCACCGTCTAGGTGTCCTCTTCCAACCCTTCCTAAAACCTGGGATATTAATTGAAAAGTTCGTTCCTCGCTAGAGTAATCAGGGAAATGCAGGGATAAATCGGCATCAATAACTCCCACGGTTGCAAGTTTAGGAAGGTCTAAGCCCTTAACTAACTGTTGAGTCCCAATCATAATATCTATATCGCCTCGTTTTATAGCGTTATATTTTGACGAGAAGGACTCTTCCTTTTTGGTGTCACTATCAAATCGTCCAATTTTTGCGTTTACAAATATTTTTTGAATTTCATCTACTATAGCTTTGCTACCAAAGGATTTGAGCTCTAGTTTACTAGAGCATTTGGGACACGAAGATTCTACAGGGATTTTTTTACCACAGGTATGGCAAAGTAGACTGTGTGTGTCGTGGTGGTAGGTTGCAGGTAGGTCGCATTCAGGGCATTCTGCTTGCCAGTCACACGTGTCGCAGAACATTAACTTGGCGGTTCCTCTACGATTAATGAATAACAACGATTGCTTGCCATTTTTTAGAGACCTTTCTATAGATCCTATAAGAGCATCCGATAATAAATAATGACGCTTAAACTGACTTTTGTCTTTCTTGTTAATAATATGTGATGTTTTATGAGTGGAGTTTTTTATGGCCTTCTCGTGTATGCAAACTAGATTACCTCCACTCGAAAGAACAAGTTCAGTCTCAGCTACCGGTGGTGTTGCACTCCCTAGGAGTAGCTTCGCGTTGTGTATTTTTGTAAGCCCACCTGCTGTTATCACAGCATTGTACCGAATATCATTCTCTTGTCTGTATGCTGGTTCGTGAAACTCATCCAGAATAACTAATCCTAAATTTCTGTGGGGTAAAAACAATGAGGAACGAGCACCAATGGCTACATAGGGCTCGACTGAGTTAGCTATCTCGAACCATAATTTTGATCTTTGGGAATTCGTAAGCTCTGAATGAAATACCAGAACAGTTACATATTTCTCTAGCTCTTGGGTAATTTGAGGTGTGAGAGATATTTCAGGGTAAAGTAGCAAACAGTTCTTACCTTTTTTTAGTTGGTCGAGTATAAGTGATATATATATTCTAGTTTTGCCTGAACCTGTTATTCCGTGAAGCACAGTGGGCTTATCAGTATTAGATATATCTTTTTTTGCTCGCTGTTGTTCGGTCGTTAGTACTACTTTAGACTTATTATATTTTATGCTTTTTGTTTCTAAGGGCTTCGGTTTAGTTAAATAGGCGGGCAACAATTGAGCAAATGCTTGGCCTCCTTGGGAAGCGTAATAATCCTGGTACCAGTTAATAAAATCAATTGTTTCTTTAGCTATGACAGTATTGTAAGGCAGGGATAAAGGTTTTGTTTTAAATTTAGGTTTTAGTACTTTTTTTAGAATAACTCCTGTTTTGTTTCTACTCCCAAAAGGTACCTTAACTATAGTTCTTGTTACTAACTCTTCGTCTGAGAAGTATGTGAATACTCCGGAATTCCAATGTCTCTTGGAGCCTAATCCAACATCGTAATAGTGCATATGACCATTATCTCATTTAGTGGTCGTTATTAGATAATAAAAAAATGTCTTGCAACAATTATATTTAATAGCTATACTTATATTTATTACGTTGTTCAAATAACAATAAAAGGCTTATGTTAGATACATTCATTACATCAAGGGTCAGAAGGAAAATCGTTGTCATTTACTCTAAGTATCCTGATTTCAAGACGCACGTGCGTGGGCTTGCAAAACTTATTAAAGAAGACCCTGGAAATATTCAGCGAGAACTTAAAAAGCTAGAAAAAGCTGGTTTTCTAATATCGGAACGGCAAGGAAATACAAAAGTTTATTATACAAATAAGCATTTCTTAATTTTCAAAGAGCTTCAAAGCATAGTCTTAAAGTCTCAGCGAGCAGCGCAAAAAAGACAACAAAACCGATAAGTCTGCATTTTATGTTGCATATGTCAGATAACTGAGGTAGAATAGTTCAGTATGATTCAAGTAAGTAGAAAAGATTCAAAAGAACCTCTGGAGAACTTATTACGTCGTTTTTCTCGTAAAGTCCAGCAGTCTGGCGTATTAGCTGATGCAAAACAGGCTCAACGATTTGAAAAACCCCTTAGTAAGCGGGATCGCAGAACTAAAGCGATTATTCGTAAAGCTCGAAAAGCTGAAAAATTCAAGAGAATTCGACTCGGACAAAAGTAAATGTTAAAGGCAGACATTGACCGTGACTTAAAAACGGCTATGCTAGCGAGAGACAAAAGACTTGTTAGTATATTGAGGTCGCTTAAAAGTGCGATATTATACAAAGAAGTGGCAGACGGCAAACGCGATAAAGGTCTGAACGATGAGGAAGTTGTCGCTGTCTTAAAAAAAGAACGAAAATCTCGCCTTGATGCTTCAGGACTTTATCACAAAGAGGGCGAAGATGAGCGTGCAGAAGAGGAAGACTATCAGATAAGTGTTATTGATGAATATCTTCCAGAAGCTATTTCTGAGTCGGAAACTAAAGCACTTATAGTCTCTGCAATGTCTGATTTAGATATTGATAAGCCAGAAATGAAATACATGGGACAAATAATGAAGTATCTCAAAGCGAAGAATAGTTCTGTCGATGGAGCAGTGGTATCTAAAATTATAAAGGGTTTAATGTAGATGATAGTCATAATGGGAATGCCTGGTGCTGGAAAAACAGTACAAAGCCAACTAGTTCAGGAAAAACTTGGCTTCCATTGGTTGTCGACTGGGCAGGTGCTACGTGAGACTAAAGATAAGGAAGTCCTGGATGTTCTAGCTAGCGGGGCTTTAGTAAATGACGAACTTGTTGTACGTATTGTCGGTCAGCGACTTAAACAAGAAGGTTACGACAAGACGTTCTTGCTTGATGGGTTTCCTCGTAATCAATATCAGGCTAAATGGATTACCGAGCATGGTGATGAAGTAGGTAAACATATAAAAGCTATTTTGTTTATGGATGTTAGCGAAGAGACTGCTCATGAAAGACTAGGCGACAGAGGCAGAAATGATGACAATGATAAGGCATTAGCAAAAAGACAAGAAGAGCAGAAAAAACTCGCCCCAATGATTGAATATCTAAAGGACAAAGGAATACCTGTTGAAACTATAGACGCAAATCGTTCAGTTGAAGAGATATTTGAATCTATCAAGAACGTACTTGCAAGATACGTAAAAATGGATGTGTAACTAACTAATTTGTTAGAAGTATAACTATTAATTTGAGAATTATACTTTATACAAAATGAATAGGAAAAAATTTTATGAAGCCAAAGACTAAAATTGAGATCGACAATATTCGAAAAAGTGGATCTATGCTAGCTGCCGTTTTAAAAATGATTAAAAAAGAGTTAAAGCCCGGACTAACTGGTCTAGATATTGACCGGATGGCTCGTGCGGAACTAAAAAAACTAGGAGGAGAACCAGCGTTTTTAGGTGTAGTAGCTGGCCCAGGGATACAAGATTTCCCTGCAACGATATGTATATCTATTAATGATGCTGTCGTGCATGGTATTCCAGATGATCAGCCATTTAAAAATGGTGACATAATAGGCTTTGATTTTGGGGTTAAGTATAAAGGTATGATTACAGATGCGGCTCGAACCTTCGTTGTTGGCGGTAAAGCTGAAAATGAAAAGATTCAAATGTTAGTAGATAACACAAAACGTGCTCTAGACGCTGGGATTAGGACAGTCAAACCTAATTCAACTACAGGCGACATCGGATCAGCTGTACAGAAAGTATTAGAAGAGGAGAATTTGGGAATTGTTAGGGAACTTGTTGGGCATGGTGTTGGGCACGAGCTTCACGAAGAGCCTGAAATACCAAACTATGGATTTGCCGGAACCGGTACTGTCTTGAAAGAGGGTATGACAATTGCGATTGAACCGATGGCTACATTAGGAGAATGGCGAGTAGTCTTTGATACTTCGGATAATTGGACTGTAAGAACCAGAGATGGCTCCTTGTCAGCACATTTTGAGGATACACTACTGGTTACTGCTAAAGGTGCAGAAATTTTAACTCGATAGACATTTAATAGTTTAAAACTACCATTAGACACAGATAAGCAATAGCTATATAATGCATTAGTATAATGCGCGAAACAAATACACCACATTTTGTAGGAATAGATATAGGAACATCAGTGGTTCGAGTTGTTGTCGGTACGGTGGACGAAAAGGGTAATCCTGAAGTAATTGGCTATAGTAGTGTTGAGAATAGCGGTATGAGACGTGGTGTGGTTGCTCACTCTGAAGAAGTTGCAATATCTTTGTCTCAAGCAGTGTCAGACGCTGAGAGGCTATCAGGCAGACATATATCATCAGGGACGATTAATATAAATGGCTCGCATGTTCAGGGATTTAACTCAAAAGGTGTTATTGCAATAAGTGCAGCTAATAGAGAGATTACCGAAGAAGATAGGTTGCGAGCCGAAGAAGCTGCAGCCGTAATGCAACTTCCATCAAACAGAGAAATTATTCAGGTTTTTCCAAAAGCTTACAGACTTGATGGTCAAGACAACATAAAGGACCCTGTGGGAATGCAAGGTGTCCGTTTAGAAGTAGATACTCATATTGTTACGGCTTCCACTCCTAATATAAGATTGTTAGAGTCAGCATTAGAAAAATCAGCAATAAGGTTTAAGCATCGCACCGTTTCAAGTTTAGCTTCAGCCGAGGCTGTGTTAAAGAGGCAGCAACGAGAAGCAGGATCTGCCGTAATAGATATAGGAGCTGGTACAACCAACATTGTTATTGTTGAAGATGGTGAAGTACAGCATGTAGCCGTAATCCCAGTTGGTGGTATACACGTAACTAACGATTTGGCTATTGGTTTAAAGACAGACCTAGATATTGCAGAAAAAATCAAAGTGGAGCACGCTTCTCTAGTTGTACCGTCTAGGGCTACGGTATCTGTGAAAATGAACGGTAAACATCATACTTTTTCTGCAGCCGATGTTCACATGGTGGTTGAAGCAAGAATAGAAGAACTATTTGAGCTTATAAATAAAGAACTCAAGAGAGTTGGGAGAGCAAGAAAACTACCTGGTGGTGTGATATTTACCGGTGGAACTTCTCAAATAAACGGGATATCAGAATTTGCTAAAGAGAAGCTTGAACTACCAGCAAGAGTTGGGAATATCGAATCTGTAGGAGGTTTAACAGACCAGATGACTGGCTTAGTATTCGCAACACCAATTGGCTTGATGCTGCTAGATATGCTTCTAGAAGGGCAAAATACTACAGGTCATCCAAACAATTACAAAGGAATGATTGAGAATATTACATCTTTGATACGGAAATTTAAACGGAAATAATTTCTGTATTCAGTCTCTCCGTTGACGCAGAGAGGCACGCTCGCTATACTAAACATATAAACGGTAGGAGAAATTTATGCCACAGGTTGCCCCAGCTATAGAAACATTTGCAAGAATCAAGGTCGTTGGTGTTGGTGGTGCCGGCGGCGCTGCTATAAATCGTATGGTTGATGCCGGCGTTAAGGGTGTCGAATTCATTGCTGTGAATACTGATGCTCAAGCGCTTCATTATTCTAAGGCTAAATTCAAAATCCATATAGGAAAAGAAGCAACAAAAGGTTTAGGTGCTGGAGCGGATCCTTCTGTAGGTGAAAAAGCGGCGAAAGAGTCAATGGATGACATAAAGGCTGCACTTGATGGTGCGGACATGGTCTTTGTAACGATTGGTGCAGGTGGCGGCACTGGAAGTGGCGCTGGTCATATTGTTGCAAAAGCAGCACAAGAAGCCGGTGCATTGGTAGTTGGTTTTGCTACCCGGCCATTTGCATTTGAAGGTGAAAGACGAAAGCAAAATGCCGAAGCAGCAATCGAAAATCTCAATGATGTCGTTGACACGTTGATAACAGTTCCTAACGATCGACTATTGCAGACTATAGACAGAAAAACACCATTGTTAGATGCGTTTAAAGTAGCTGATGATGTACTTCGTCAAGGAGTACAAGGCATCTCTGATCTTATTACCGTGCACGGATTAATCAACCTCGACTTTGCAGATGTAAAGGCTGTTATGAGTAACGCAGGAACCGCGCTGATGGGAATTGGTCGTGCTTCAGGAGAGAATCGTGCTATAGAAGCAGCTAAACAAGCTACAGAGTCTCCGCTATTGGAGGTTTCTATAGATGGAGCAAGAGGGATCCTATTTAATGTTATTGGTGGAAGCGACATGTCTATGCATGAGATTAACGCTGCCGCGGAAACTATTACATCTGCTGCCGATCCTTCAGCTAACATAATATTTGGTGCAACGATTAATAATGATGTAGAAGGTGAGATTATAGTTACGGTAGTTGCAACTGGATTTGACGCCTCTTATTATGCACGTTCTGCTAGCTCTTCTGAATCTATCGTTTCGAAAGTCGATACGCCAGCAACAGCTTCGCTGACAGGAGAAGATGAAGACATGAAAGACGTTGATATGGATCTAGATAGCGATACTGGACCTGCTAGCTCGTTGGGTGATCTAAATGATAAAGACGAGAATAACAGTGCTAGCATATGGTCTATGGACTCAACAACAAAAAAAGATGATGATAAAAATGAGTCAGAAGACGACGGTACTAAGAAAGACGAAGATAAAAATAATAAAGTATCAGAAGAAAAAAATGAGGATGAATTAGAAAAACCATCATTTTTACGACGGTTTAAAAAGAATAAAAACAAGAAAAAACAAGAAACAACAGATAAAGAGCAACTATAAAGGTATAAAAGTTACAACAAAAAATAGGTTGCAGTAGTACTATAAATAGCGTTACTATTGATGTTGTAAGCACTATATATAGCGAGGTACCTTACAAAAAATCAAAAGAAGGAGAAAATTTCTGTGAGATGTAATCAATGCAACACTACTGACACTAAGGTTATAGAATCTCGTGATGTGTCAGAGGGGGAGTCCATTAGGCGACGACGAGAGTGTATAAATTGTGGCGCCAGGTTCACGACATATGAGAGGATCGAACAGCCTCAGCTCATTATTGTAAAGAATGATGGAACTCGGCAGCTCTATAGTAGAGAAAAACTGTTAGCTGGTTTGTATAGGGCTTGTGAGAAAACATCAGTAACAGGGATGCAGATTGAAAAACTCGTAACTGATGTTGAGCGCGTGCTTTATGCTTGTGGAGAGTCAGAGATACCGTCAAAACGTATTGGCGAGGAAATCATCGAACGACTTGCTACAATAGATGAAGTGGCATATGTACGGTTCGCAAGCGTATATCGTCGTTTCAAAGATGTTGCAAGTTTTGAGAAAGAGCTTTCTAACATTAAAACTAAGAAGTCCTAGGAAGAAGAGCATCTATATTAGTTGCCGTTACGAAATCTAAAATATAGTTTTCGTGTCGGGAGCTGGTATAAGCAACCCCTTGAATTGAGAGACAAGAGGCTGCTTTCACTGAACTCTAAATAAAAACTACAAAATTAATTAAGTGAGGGTATAAAAAATGTCAAAAACAGCAAATACTACATTAAATAGAAAGTTCACGTCAGCTGGATCAAAAGGTTATGACTTGATAAAGTGGACAAAAAAAGATGCAGTTATTAAAAATCCAATGACTGGCGAATCTGTTTTCGAACAGCTTGGCGTGGAAGTTCCAGAAGGGTGGTCTTTCAATTCGGTCAATATTGTTTCACAAAAATATTTTAGTGGTACACCAGGTACTAAAGGACGAGAGAACTCACTAAAACAACTTATAAACAGAGTGGTGGATACGGTGACAACTCACGGAACACAAGAAGGGTATTTCGATAATGAAGTTGAGTCCGAAACTTTTCGTGAGGAGCTGAAGTATATTTTAGCTTCGCAACGTGCAGCATTTAATTCACCAGTATGGTTTAACATAGGTGTACCAGAGAGACAGCAACAGGCGAGTGCATGCTTTATCCTGGGTATAGAGGATACAATGGTGTCTATTCTGAATTGGTACAAAGATGAGGGTATGATTTTTAAAGGTGGATCAGGAGCAGGAGTTAATCTAAGCCCTATCCGATCATCATTTGAAGGTCTTAGTAAGAGTGGTGGAACAGCATCTGGCCCACTAAGTTTTATGAGAGGTGCCGACAGCTCAGCTGGCGCTATTAAGAGTGGAGGAAAGACACGGCGCGCAGCAAAAATGGTTATGTTGGATGTTGAGCATCCTGATGTTGAGGAGTTTATTTGGTGTAAGGCTATTGAGGAGCGTAAATCACGAGCACTGCAGGATGCTGGATTCGATATGTCACTTAACGGGAAAGATGCATTTTCTGTTCAATATCAAAACGCGAACAACTCTGTTAGGGTATCCGATGAGTTTATGGAAGCAGTAGTAAATGACGCTGATTGGGATCTTCGTGCAGTAACTACAGGTAAAGCGGTAAAAACTACAAAAGCGCGGCATATTTGGCGTCAACTCGCAGAAGCGGCGTGGGAGTGTGCAGACCCAGGATTACAATTTAACACAACGATTAATAAATGGCACACTACTCCAAAAGCAGGTCCAATTAATGGATCAAATCCTTGTTCAGAGTATATGCACTTAGATAATTCTGCATGTAACCTCGCTAGCCTTAATTTGCTTAAATTTTTGCGTGACGATGGAACATTCGATGTTGAAGCGTTTAAACACACTGTAGAGCTAATATTTACAGCTCAAGAGATATTAGTGGGTTATTCAGACTACCCAACTATCCTTATTGGTAAGAACGCTAAAGCCTACAGAGAACTTGGTATAGGTTATGCTAACCTAGGAGCTCTATTGATGGCTCAGGGTCTACCTTATGATTCAGATGAGGGTAGGGCTCTAGCAGCTGCTATCACAGCACTTTTGACAGGCCATGCATATGCAACTAGTGCTAAGATCGCGAAGAAAGTTGGGACTTTTGCTGGATATCAAAAAGATAAGGCGGGTATGCAAAAAGTATTAGAAATGCACAGAGATGCAGTGTCTAATATTGATGCCACCTTGGTTTCAGAGGAGCTTCTAACAGCGGCAGCCTCTTCGTGGGATGATGCGGTAGAACTTTCTAGAATGTATGGTGTTCGTAACTCACAAGCTTCAGTTTTAGCACCAACAGGTACCATTGGGCTTATGATGGATTGTGATACAACAGGGATAGAGCCAGACCTTGGACTCGTAAAGACGAAGAAGCTTGTTGGTGGCGGGAACATGAGTATAGTTAACCAAACAGTTCCAAGATCGCTTAAAACCCTTGGATATACAAAATCTCAGGTTGATGCAATCATCAAATACATAGATGAAGAAAAGACTATCATTGGCGCACCAGGCTTAAAGGATGATCACATCCCTGTATTCGCTTGTTCAATGGGCGATAATGTAATTCACTATTCGGGGCACGTTAAGATGATGGGTGCTGTCCAGCCGTTCTTATCAGGTGCAATCAGTAAAACCGTTAATATGCCAGAGGAAGCTTCAGTAGAGGATGTAGAACAAATTCACCTAGATTCATGGAAATTAGGACTAAAAGCAGTAGCAATATATCGAGACAACTGTAAAGTTGCCCAACCATTATCCATGACTAAAAAAGAGGGAGCAGAAGAAGAAGCTTCTGAAAAGAACTCATCTGTTCAGCAGTTAGTGCATGATACAAATAATGCTATCGCTCACGGAGCTATCAGAAAGTCGCTAAACAAGATGCGTCCCTCTAAGACATTCTCGTTTACAGTTGCAGACTGTCACGGGTACCTTACAGTCGGAGAATATGATGATGGTAAGCCAGGAGAGATTTTTATAAATGTTGCAAAAATGGGATCAACATTGGCAGGTCTAATGGATACATTTGCTCGATCAGTTAGTTATGGTTTGCAACATGGAGTACCTCTAAAAGTGTATGTTAACGGGATGACAAGTCTATCATTCGCACCATCCGGTATAACTGATGATCCAGATATTAGAACAGCTTCGTCCCTAGTTGATTACATATTTAGAAGGCTTGCTCTAAGTTATCTAAGCTTTGATGATCGTCTTGAACTAGGGTTAGCATCGTTTGATGATACTCCACCGGAACAGACAAGTTTAGTTGACGAGATCGAAACTCCTAAAGTTTTCGAAACTCCAGTAATGATACCTACAACAAAGGTAGAGTTACCTAAACAACCACAACAGCAAGAGAACAAGAAGGCTATAAGAGCTGCAGAGCAGGCACCTATGTGCTACAGTTGCGGCAATCAAACCCAAAGGTCTGGTAGCTGTTATGTTTGCACTACATGTGGTTCTACCACTGGCTGCAGCTAGACACTCTGACCCAAGAAAGAAACGCCCTGCTCAGTGGCAGACCCACTGACCTGGCGTTTTTTCTTGTCTTTGGCCATATCGGATATTTTATCTTTACGGTTCGCACTACACCGTATTAGTGATACGGCTTGCTTGCGATACGCAGTTAAAATTCCAATTTTACTCAAAATCAAAGCACTTAGCTGTTACCTACAAGAGGATGAATGCGGTCCTCTTTGGGTGTTATCCCTCCGGAAACTATATTTGTTTGCCGTGGTATAAACCCGACGTACACAGATATTCTTTAGGAATTTAGCTAAATAGAGTATCGTATTTGCACCGAAAGCTGATTTAAAGCTGAGTTAAATCAGCTTTAAATCAGCTTTCGAAGTGGGTTTGTACCAAGATAGGGCTGAAGTAAAGAGCCTGATTTTGTTTTAGAAGTACAGTAGAGTACACTTAATTCTATGAGATTGACGGTACTCTACAGGGAACGTAGTGAGCATGCTAGGATAGTGGATGAGTTTATAGAAATGCTCGGTCGACGATATCCAGGCAGGTCTGCTACTAAACTAGACATTGATACTCGAGAGGGTGCGGCAGAGGCGTCTCTTTACGGTGTAGTGCAGTATCCCGCTATTTTAGTTACGTCATTGGATGGTAGGGTTATGCAACAGTGGGAAGGTTTACCTTTGCCGATGATTGATGAAGTTGCGGCGATGATCCTTGATCAACAACCCGTTGCAGTGTAGAATGTACTTAGTAAATAAATGCGTTTTACTTGTATCTGAGTAAAAAATCGGTAATCAGCCGTGATAGCAGGTGAAAGAACATCCATAAGATTAGTAGAATCACTCGTAAGCTTGCGTAAAGAGCCAAATCAAGTAAAATTTGAGATGGTACCGCCCCTTTTAAACTCTGGTGAAGAATGGGCTCTCAGCACTAAAGTGCTGAGTTTTTTATTTTAAGGAGAAAGATATATGAATCCCGTTAGAAATCACATAAATGATACGTATAATTTAGAGGTAGTCTTTAACATGCCTGGAAAGGATTTTTAACGGGATGAAATTTAAAAGTGGACAGAGACGAAAAGCAATAGAGTATGAAAAGGATATAATATCTTACTGGAAAGAAAATAAGACTTTTGAAAAATCGGTAGAACAACGTAATTCTGACAACAAGTGGGTTTTCTACGATGGTCCTCCCTTCTTAACTGGTACACCTCATCATGGACATCTTCTTATATCTGCTGTAAAAGATACAATGGGTAGATTTTATACGATGCAAGGAAAACGTGTTGAAAGACGTTGGGGGTGGGATTGTCATGGTCTACCAGCTGAACTATTTGTAGAAAAAAAGCTTGGGATTTTGAATAAAAAAGAGATAGGCGAGAAGATATCTGTTGGAGACTACGTCAAAGAATGTCGAGCAGTAATGGTTAAGACTGGTACTGAGTGGGAGGACACAATAGATAGAATTGGGCGCTGGGTAGAGTTTAAGGGGGCTTACCAGACTATGGACAAAGAGTACATGGAGTCTGTGTGGTGGGCGTTCAAAGAACTATACGATAAAGGTAAAGTTTACGATGGTGAAAAAATATTAGTTTATTGCACTAAAGACGCAACACCTATCAGTAAGAGTGAGGTTGCCATGGAGAACAGTTACAAGACAGTAACTGACCCTAGCGTTTACGTGTATTTCGATCTTGAAGATTCTGATGAAAGTCTTCTTGCGTGGACTACAACACCTTGGACATTACCAGCAAACGTTGCTACAGCTGTTAATTCAAAAGAGAGGTACGCGCTTGTTGAATACAACGAGAAGAAGTTCTATATTGCCTCTAATGCTGTTAATCGAGTAATGCAAGACGGAAAACATCAGCCTCTAGAGTTCAAAATTTTAAAAACAGTCAAGGGATCTGAATTAGTCGGCAAGAAGTATCATCCTCTATTTGAGAATCATGGGCCGGAAGCACACCGCGTATTATCTGCTGAATTTGTAACTACTGATGACGGGACAGGTATTGTTCATGAAGCACCCGCGTATGGTGAGGAAGATTACGAATTATGTAAAGAAGAAGGGCTACCAGTAGTATCAATAGTCGATGAGAATGGGTACTATACAAGCGGGCGATGGCAAGGTGAGAACATCTGGGAGGTGAATAAGCAGATTGCGAAGACGCTAGTAGAAGAAGGAAAGGCACTTAAAGTAGACTATATTCAGCATGAATATCCGCACTGTCACCGATGTGGCAACAAATTGATGTATAGGGCTCATCCTAGTTGGTTCTTAGATATCCAGGGGCAGAAGAAAGAAATGCTGACAGCTCTAGATGATACAAGCTGGACTCCAAAACATCTGCAAGAAGGCAGATTTAGAAACATAATAGATACAGCTCCTGATTGGAATCTTAGCCGTGACAGGTTTTGGGCCACACCAATACCAGTATGGAAAGGTGAACGACCTGATGGCACTAGTGTGGTTAAAGTAATAGGTAGCTACAGTGAATTTGAAGAATTAACAGGTACTAAGTTGGATGATTACCATCTACCCCAGGTGATGAACATTACTTTTGATTTGGATGGAGTCAAAATGTACCATATCGGAAAGGTGTTAGATTGCTGGTTTGAGAGTGGTAGCATGCCTTTTGCTCAATTTCATTACCCTTTTGAGAATAAAGAGAGGTTTGAGACAAGTTTCCCTGCAGACTTTATTGTAGAGGCTATAGACCAGACTAGAGGTTGGTTCTATGCACTGATGGCAGTGAATGTCGGACTATTCAGTAAAGCACCCTTCAAGAACTTAATCTCTACTGGCTTTGTTAATGCTTCAGATGGTAAAAAAATGAGCAAAAAGCTAAAGAACTACACAGACCCTATGGATTTAATGGATAAATATTCCTCAGACAGCTTTAGGCTCATAATGATGAGCTCTCCACTTACAAATGGTGAAGACTTTGCACTTGCTGATAAGGATGTGGCAGACGTTGCGCGTAAATTATCCATGATTTGGAATGTTTACGATTTCTTTACCATGTATGCAGAAGTCGATGGATGGGAATGGAATGGAGAATATCCAGGCGGTCTAGAAGATTGTGAAAATGTACTTGATACTTGGATTTTATCTAAAATTTACAACTTAATTAACGATGTCGAAAACGCAACAAAAGAGTACGATTTACAGAGAGCAACTAGGTATTTATTGCCGTTCGTGGACGATTTAAGTAACTGGTATGTGCGTAGATCTAGAAAACGGTTTTGGAAGTCCGAAGACGACTCTGATAAGGCTATGGCATACAAAACCCTGCATTATGTATTGGTGCAATTGGCCCATGTATTGGCACCTTTTACACCATTTTTGGCAGAGGAATTGTATCGTAAATTGACGGGAGGAGAATCGGTTCATTTGCGCGATTGGCCAAAAGTTGGGCATATTAACGAACAAGTAATTAAAGAAATGGATGCCATAAAGTCGGTTGTGAATGAAGGATTGTCGCTCCGCTCACGAGCACAATTAAAAGTTCGTCAGCCTTTGCAGTCTATAACTGTACATGGAGGTGAAGACCTAGGGCCAGACAGGGATCTATATATAGACATCCTAAAAGAAGAAGTAAATGTAAAACAGGTTAACTGGACTACTGAGGGAGATTTTCTTGTTGAGCTGGATTATGAGATTACAGATGAGCTTAGACAAGAAGGTGTTGCAAGAGAAATTGTGCGACTTGTCCAAAAAGCTCGTAAAGATGCAGGTCTAGATGTTGATGATCGAATTAACCTCTGTTTAGATGCAGCTGACGGAGACGTAAAGAAAGCAATTTCTAGATTCAAAGATTATATTTCTGCAGAAACACTGGCATCTACTCTGACTTTTGTTGCTAAAGACAGTAGATTTAAGACGAAAGCTGTTGTTGAGAAGTCAGAACTGCAAATAGGCCTCACTAAGGCTTAGAAATATCTACTTTACAAACAGGGGTAGATTTGCTAATATTATTTAAAGATTTAGGAGAAAATAATGAAAAAAGCAGTTATAGCATGTGGTGGAGTACAGCACTTAGTAACAAAAGGTGATGAATTAGTTGTTAATTTTTTGGACTCAGATAAGAAAACTCTAAGCTTTACACCACTAATGATAGTTGATGGTAAAGACTCAATTGTTGATAAAAAAAAGCTTGAGGCAATGAAAGTTGGCGCAAAGATTATAGACGATTCACTTCAGGGTGAAAAGGTCTTAGCACTACGCTATAAAGCTAAAAAACGTGTCCATACAAAACGCGGACATAGACAAAAACTTAGTAAGATCCAAATTACTTCTGTATAGAGTTAAGTATAAAATATAGCAACAAAGTTACCCCTTAACAGGGGTTATTTTATTTTAGCCTGTGGATAACTACGTAAAAAATAAGCATAAAAGTCTTGAAAAAATGAATAACTTTAGTGTACACTAGCTTTGTCTATAGGTAACTGTAGACGGGCGCAGTATCGAGAAATCTCGCAGTTTTTCGATCTCTGTGTTGCTAACAAAAAGCAGCACATGAAAAATAAATTTACAAAAAAACACAAACACGTACTCATTATAAAAGGTACGCAGGGGAAGGCTAAGCTTTCCCTTGCTGTCATTTCTGCACTAAATTTTATTAAAAGGTATCGTAAAAGCTCAACTCCACGCGCCCGGACGTTGAGCTTTTTTGGTGCCTTTTTATTGCTTGCGAGCGGGTTCTATTCTCGTGCAAGCTCAGTTCCACGCGCCCGGATACTGAGCTTGCTTGGGAATAGAGCGCGTGCAATACTAGTGTCACTGATAGTAGTTGTGTCTATACTTGCTGGAGCATTAGCACCAACTCATACGTCTCAAGCCGCAACCTCCAACCAACTAAACTTCCAAGGTAGATTACTATCAGACACTGGTGCACTAATAGCAGATGGTACATATAACATTCAATTTGATCTCTACTATGTCTCAACAGGAGGTA
>CAZKAL010000006.1:0-7138 GCA_964550995.1 uncultured Candidatus Saccharibacteria bacterium
TTTATTACCCTTACTTCAAAAATTAATGGCTAATCCGCATCAAAAAGCTTTGATTGTGGCCCCTACTCGTGAACTAGCCGGACAAATTGTCGAGGAATGTCGAGCATTTTCAAAAGGAAGTCGTATTTTCGATGTTCTGTTAATCGGCGGAGTTAACATTGGCCCACAATTACGAGATTTGAAACGTAACCCTAGAATATTCATAGGTACACCAGGACGGATTAAAGACCATATTGAACGGAAAACTCTACGTCTTGATAGAGTGACGACTATCGTATTGGATGAAGTGGATAGAATGTTAGACATGGGATTTATTAATGACATTCGCAGTATTCTCGGAACCCTGCCAGCTAAAAGGCAGTCATTCTTTTTCTCTGCCACAATGAGCCCAACTATCGAGAAGTTGATAAATACTTTCACGGACGACCCAGTTAAGATAATGGCTCGTACTGCAGAGACAAGCGACAATGTTGAACAATCGATAGTACACTACTTTGAAAACAAAGATAGAATTGATAAATTACATGACTTGCTAATTACCGATGAAGTAGAACGTGTATTGATATTTTGTGAAACAAAACACGGTACAGACAAGCTTAGTAAGGAGCTAAATGCTCGTGGATTTAGATCTGACTCCATGCACGGTAATAAATCGCAAAATCAAAGACAACGTGCCTTGAAGAAATTTAAAAGTGGCGAAGTTGATATATTGGTTGCGACGGATGTTGCAGCAAGAGGCATTGATGTCGACGGGATTACGCATGTCATCAATCATGACGTACCGCAGACTTATGATGATTATACACATCGTATCGGGCGTACAGGACGTGCTGGGACAAAGGGATACGCCGTTACTTTCATCACTCACTAAATCAAATCTTAAAATTATAGTGAGTTTATAATAATTTCATCTGCTTAGGATACTTTGGGAGTGTTTTTATTGCTTGACGTACTTCTATTTCATCTAGGTCGATTGTAACTATTTTGTGGCGTGATATATGTCCTTTTTTCACAGCAATCAGACTAGGTGCTAAATCTAGCCATTCAGCAAGAAAGTGTACCAAACGTTTGTTAGCCGCACCTTTAATTGGGGCAGCATTAATTGATACTATTAACTGCTGACCATCCCAAGATATGCTCTCTTTTCGTTTTAATTTAACTAGTACTTTCTGAGTCATTATAAGTATTGTACACTCTATTACTTGCTCACAGCATATTCTGTGTAATAATAACCATATGCGTTTTTTAACTTTTCTTGGGCGTTACTTCTCGTCAATCTTATTGAATTTGGTAGTTTTACTATTTGTTTTTTCAGTTAGTTTCTTACTTGTAATTGGTAATAAACAAACGATTAAAGACACTCTAGTTGAATCAAATGCTTATAACGAGCTGGTACCTGCACTGTCAAAATCTATTAGCTCATCTAACTCAGGATTAAGTGACAAACAACAATCGAACGGTAATGGCAGTAATGATGAAAACTCTATCCCTTTTGACGACCCTGGAGTGCAAGCTGTCATTAATAAAGATCTTCCGCCTAGCTTTTTACAATCTCAGACCGAGGGATTATTGGACTCGGTTTTTGCATGGTTAGACGGAACGCAAGAAGAACTTAAATTTAAAATCGATCTAACTGAAGCAAAAGATAACTTTATCGTAAATTTGTCTGAATACGCCGTGAATAGAGTTGACGGACTACCCGATTGTAAGGTTACTGACCTAGGAGTTGATAAAATTAATGTTTTTGATTTAGATTGTAAGCCTATAGGATTTTCTGCACAGGAAGTCAGTAGTCAGATGGCTAATGACTTGTCTACGGGAGATTTCTTGAACGATACCGTTATAACTCAGGATGATATAAAGAATAAAGAAGGTCAAACGATATCAGAACAGTTTGCTATTGCGCCAGCCATTTATTCGATTTCTCAGAAAAGCCTCTTGATATCAATAGGCGCACTTTTGCTAATTGCTGCTTTCTATATCTCTGTTAGGCTTCCCTTCTTGCGTGGATTACAGTCTTTTGGAAGGCGTCTGATCGCAGATTCTCTTATACCTCTCCTGTTTACTATTGCTTTCAGAATATTACTGCCTAATATAACCAAATCGGCTAATAGCGGGATGGATAATATATCAGATTTAGCGACAAAAATTGGCGGAAGCTTTGCTACTAAAGTCGATACAGCAGTAATTATAGGCTTTAGTATTCTTGCCGCTGCAGGGTTTATGATACTGATAGTTGACTATTTTATCCGTAGGTCAGAGAAACATAAGCTAAAGACTCATAATCACACTCGTGACAACCCAACAGATGATGGCCAAAAAAGAATCCCAACCAAACAATCTGAAATGAAAGAATCAAAAGACTAAAGTTTCTTCCGCTTGGATACGAGCGGTATTACTTTCAGACTTAATATAATTGCCAGTAAGATAGCAAAACCACATAGAACAGACGGTAATTGGCTGTCGTCACCTACATGGCTATCAATTTCTGCAAATAACATCGAAGGCACTATGAAAGAAGCATACCCTGTGACTAGCCATTTTAAGGCATTTTTAATTTGGATATTTTTTGCGCTTCGGGCGAAAAATAGAGCAATAGCCATGGACAATAATAGTAACGTGTCGTAGAAAACGTAGTATAGACCCTCAAATGGTTCGTTAAATTTGAATATCACATAATTACCTTCGCAGACGGCACCAGACATGATGTTCCCAAAAATAAAAAAACCGATCCACACCGCTGCACCAACGTATGCAACTGTAATCAGCTTACTTTTCTTCTTAGCTATTGAGAAAACGAGATGTAGACCTAGGGGCGGGAGTATAGTTATTGATGCAAACCCTAACTTAGCCCACGCATTTGAATTTAATCCTAGGTTTTCACAGATACCGTATTCTGATAATTGAAAGATGGCCAGTGCTGCAATCAACAATATCACAAGGCGTATATTCAGGTTTACTTTACGAAACAACAGAGTATATATAATTAGAACAACTTCGATTATAAAAGTAGCCAACATAACGGGCGGGGAGAAACACGCTAGTGTGTTTGATTTTTGTATTTTCATTATACTAATAGTTATATCACGTTTTTTTGGATGCAGCGTGTATTTGGCGATGATTTAGCCCAAAGTAATGTGCAACTTCATGCCAAAGAGTCTTGTATATTTGTTTTTTAAGGGTAGATTCTTCTGGGAACAATTCTAGCATCGGGTGTTTAAAAATCGTAATTACGTCAGGTGGAATAGAAAGAGTGTTTCCGCCACGTTTTGTCAAAGGTACGCCTTCGTAAAGACCATATAAGGCGTCGCAAGGCCTTAAACCGATTTTCTTTCGTTGTTCGTCTGTTGGTTGCTCATCTACGGTTATAGCGACTGTTTTCATTTTGTCTTGATATATATTAGGTATGTGGTCGATAGCATCTTTTACAAAGTCTTCAAATTTCTCTTCCATGCACATAATTATACTGTATTGTCATAATCAATTTGCGATTTCGTTTAAGTATTTGCTAAAATAGTTAAATGAAAACATTTTTATGGATTGGCGGAGTATTAGGAGTAGCATTTATCATGTTTTTACTTTTCGCCCCTACAACTGAAGAAGCAGCACTTAACTCTACTCCAACAGTAGGTGATTTACAAAGCTCAAGTATTAAGCAGGATGATATAGATTTGAGTGCTAAACCACCTCTTTATATCGGCGACGTTAATGCAAGCGTTACACTTGTTGAATATGGCGACTTTAAGTGCCCTTCATGTAATTCGTTTCATCACCGTGCTGGATCACAAATTCGTGATGAGTATGTAAACAATGGGAAAGTAAAAATAGAGTTTAGGAATTATCCATACTTAGGTCCAGATTCTGGTCGAGCAGCTAGGGGTGCTTATTGTGCAAACGAGCAAGGAAAATTCGCTGAATATCATGATAATGTGTATAACTATCTCTGGGATAACTACTATAATGTAGGTGATTTGGCAGCTGAATCGCGTGATATATTGACACTAGAATTACTAGAAAAAATTATGGACGGTACTGTTGGAGACCCTGCTGGATTTAGAGACTGTCTAGAGTCTACGACCTTTAATAAATCTGTCGATACAGATTTAGGGTTAGCTAACGGTGATGGAGTTTCTGGTACACCTAGCTTCACTGTTCAAGGTCGCAAGATCACCGGTCCGTCAAACTTTAATACCTTCAAAACGTTATTTGATATCGAGTTGAGATGAAGAAAAGACTTGATTTAGTTTGGCTTAGAAGTAAGGTAGCGTTTAGTGGTTTGGTGTACGTTATTAAGAAACCTCAATATATAGCTGGTTCAATTATCGGAGCATTTTTGTCTAGCAGCTTGATATTATGGTCGCTCAATTTAGATTTAGTCAAGTATATTGTTTTTGAAGCCCCTATTTCACTTGCTGAAAAGTTACGGTTTTTTGGGACAACTTACAGAGATATTTTCACTACCTACGAAAGTGCGCAAGCATTGGGTATCCTAGTATTTTCAGTTTTGTTTGGCTTAAACATTGCGTTAATTGTTTATGTTCTAAAAAATCAAGGATTTAAGGATATCCCAAAAAAAAGTGGGTTTGGCGGCACAATATTTGCAATATTAAGTGGAGGATGTGTAGCATGCGGTACCTCCCTACTGGCTCCAATTGCTGCCACATTAGGTGCAACCTCCGGAGCTTTTTTGCGTGATCTTTCCCTTTGGTTAAATTGGGTTGCAAGTGTACTTATTATCTATTCTATATATAAACTAGGCCAACTAGCAGCCTCAATCAAAGCAAAAAACAACTCATAACATGTGGGTCAACTAATCAGATTATAACAAACGCGTATAATGTTGGATATGCGAATAATCGAACCGCAGTATACGAACAAAAGTAAAGTAAAAGTAAAAAAGAGCCGAATTTACGCAAAACTCATCATGATAATAATTACTGGTATTGCGGGGTTTATGATCTACCAGAATAATTCTACCAGCACACAAGATTCTGCTGAAACGAATAAAATATCACAAAATACTGGACCAAAAGAATTAAGGATTTTTACAGATAACGAATTCAAAGTATTTTATAATCATTTGCTTCAACCAAATTTGGAACGTGTCGCAAACCCTCCAGGTATTACAGGAAATTTATTAGCAGACACCAGAATAAGGGATATAGCAGAAATGAGAGGTTATAGACTACGAAATTCACCAAATGTAGCTCTTGTGGATGTCGACGGTCTCTCACTTCAAGAAGCAGTGAAAGAGCCATGGCAAAAACTCAAGGCAGAAGCTTCAAAAGCTGGGATTGGAATCAGTATCACATCGGGGTATCGCTCTGTTGATACACAGCGCACTTTGTTTATGAATAGGTTATCAGCAACTGGAGTTACAGTTTCTCAGATTGCTACAGGCGAAGCTGATACAAAAATTAACGAGGTGCTAGTCACGACTTCAATACCTGGGTATTCGAAACATCATACAGGATATACATTTGATCTATTATGCAATGGATTTGCATTTGAAGATTTCAAAAATTCTTCATGTAATACATGGCTATCAGAGAATAACTACGAAGTTGCTAAAAAATATGGCTTTATTCCAAGCTACCCACCACAGGCAGATGATCAAGGGCCTATTCCAGAAGCTTGGGAATATATCTATGTCGGTACTGATCTTCTTTATGAGTAGTAATATGTTATTCGCAATGTAGTAAAAAAACCAATTTTAAGGTAGTATAGACTGAAGACAAAAGCCGTATGGAAGATATTTTTAAGAACATTGAGAGCATGCAAATAAACATGCAACCTCTAAATATTAATGGATTGAACGGACGTATGCTACGTTTGAAGTCGTCAAAGAAATCCGGTAAACGCGAGATTTTAATTATCTACGGCCATCATTCTAGTTTAGAGCGAATGTACGGTATTGCTGATGATATGTCACAGTATGGAAATGTTACAATCCCAGATTTGCCAGGTTTTGGCGGTATGGATAGTTTCTATAAAATTGGTATGAAACCAACGTTGGATAATCTAGCAGATTATTTAGCGACATTTGTAAAACTTCGCTATAAAAACAAGAAGATAACGATTATTGGTATGTCTCTAGGATTCGTAATCGCCACAAGGATGTTACAGCGCTACCCAGAACTTACTAAAAAAGTAGATTTGTTAATCAGTATGGTTGGATTCACTCATCATTACGATTTAGATTTACCAAAAGGTAGGTTGATTTTCTATAAGTTGACAACAAGATTATTCTCTCACCGTATACCATCTTTGTTCTTCCATAATGTAATACTGCACCCTACTATCCTTAAGACTTTTTATGCTCGTTCGTACAATGCCAAAAAGAAGTTTAGTGTATTATCAAAGAAAGCCAAAAAACAAGCCATGGAATTTGAGGTTGTATTGTGGCGTATAAATGATGTGAGGACATACATGAAGACTTCGCTTATAATGTTTTACTTAGATAACTGTACAAAACAAATTGCCCTTCCTGTCCATCATATATCGGTAGAAAATGATCAGTATTTCGATAATTCAGTAGTTGAACAACATATGAGAGTGATTTTCACGGATTATCATAATTATGTAACGGTTCTTCCTAACCATGCTCCAAGTATACTTGCAACTAAGGAAGAAGCCGCACCACTTGCACCGAAAGAAATCAGAGAGTTGTTCTAGATGAAGATTGGAATATATTTACCATATAATATTTTTAAACATGGTGGTGTTCAAGAGCATGTAGAAGCTCAGGCCAAAATCCTTAGATCAAGAGGAAATATCGTACATATAATTACGCCGCGACCGAGACTACGCGGTAATAATGAAGCTCCAGAAAATGTGATTTTTATCGGGACCTCAACTAGGATAAAAACGCCAGGAGCTACTAGTGCTGACATAGCATCAGCAACAGACAATGAGGCAATTGATGAGGCTCTTGATTACGGATATGACATAATTCATGTTCATGAACCACTAGTACCTATAGCCGGACGTCAATTGCTAGTACGTGCAAAAGAAAAGGCTGTTCGCGTAGGAACTTTCCACGCTGCTCTACCTGGTAATGCGCTGGGAAAGACCCTTATAACTACATATAAACAATATGCACGTTCAGTACTACCACAAGTAGATGTAATTACGGCTG
>CAZKAL010000006.1:7238-21933 GCA_964550995.1 uncultured Candidatus Saccharibacteria bacterium
ACATATAAACAATATGCACGTTCAGTACTACCACAAGTAGATGTAATTACGGCTGTATCCCCTGCTGCGATTGGTTTTATTACAGATTATATTTCTGATGAATCTGATATTAACTATATTCCAAACGGTATTATTTCTAAAAACTACAAAAATACTAAATCTAAGCGCGACAGAAATATGATTTTGTTTATAGGTAGACTTGAAAAGCGCAAAGGTGCACGGCAATTGATAAAGGCATTTGTGAAACTAAAGAAAATAAAACCTGAAGTCACACTGAAGATTGCTGGTGATGGTCCACTGCGCAAGTCACTTGAGCAATTTGTAAATCTCCGAAAAATACCCGACATTGAGTTTTTGGGTTATATTGATAATGATCTAAAAATTGAACTACTAAACACATGTGGTGTTTATACCTCTCCTGCTCTGTATGGTGAGAGTTTCGGGATTGTATTAGCTGAAGCCATGGCGACAGGCGCTCCAATAGTTTGTCATCCTAATGATGGTTATAAATGGGTGATGAAAGAAACAGGACGTCTTTCACTCGTAGACTGTAATGATCCAGTAGAATACGCAAACAAACTTCAACTACTTCTGGAAGATGATAGTTTACGGTCTACCTGGCAAAAATGGGCCGCACAGTATGTTAAGCAATTCGATTACGAAAAAGTCGTAGATCAATACGAAGCTCTATATAAAGAACACCTAAAATAGAGCCAGTAACAATTAACCTATTTTAGGAAGCTCCAGGCGTATGCTCTATTTACTTCTCGAAGAGCACCTTCATTGCCGTGGTTTGTAGGGACTATGTGCAAGTGACAATTTTCTCCGTATAAGTTAGATAATTCGTAGGCTTTAGCTGGCGGACATACGTGATCAAACTGACCTTGAACCATTATTATAGGCAAACTTGATAATTTTCTAATGGCTTCTTTAGTAGTGAGATATTTATCGTCTACAAAACAATTATTAACAAAATAATGAGCTTCTAAAATAGATACAGAGATAGTTTTCTCTTCTAGTTTGCCTGTCATATCTATTCTGAGCCGTTGCAGGTCGGGATCTATGCTCATTGCTGCTCCTTCGTTGATATTCCATCTACGAATGTAGTTGTCTCGTTCATCGCCTTTTGTATTCAGCATTTTATCGTAGTAGAATTCTACTGTGTTGCTTCTATGTTCCTTTGGGACTACCTCTATATATTGTTCCCAACTTTCAGGAAAATGCGTTGCTAGACCGCCTTGTTGTATATAATCAGTTTCTGCTTTTGTGCCTGTGTATATGCCACTTATAAGTACATTCCCTACATTCTTTGTATGCTCTACAGCATAAGCTAGAGCTAAGAAAGAACCCCATGACCCGCCCGTCAAGTTTACTCTATCAAACTTAAAAAATTTTCTAAGCTTATCAATGTCTTCAATAAGGTCTTGCGTAGTATTATGTCTAATTTCCGCGAACGGTGTGCTATTTCCTGAGCCTCTCTGGTCGTGAAAAATTATGTGGTGAATTTTTGGATCAAAGTTAGACTTATATTTGTTTCCTGCTCCACTCCCTGGTCCACCGTGTAAGAAAAATGTAGGAGTCGCTTTAATATTGCCCCACTGTTGGTAATATATACGATGTCCACCGCCGACATCTAAATGCCCGCTTATAATTGTGTGTTTATCGTCGTTCATATCAATTACTGTAAACTGTAAAGTAAATACTGTAAACTGTTTTTATGACAATAGGCTACGTTTTAGACGACACTTTAGATAAACCAGATGGTGTACAGCAGGCAGTCATTGTGATTGCAGAGCGGATGCGAGCTTTAGGGCACGATGTTCATTACATAGTTGCCGAAACAAAACGTAAAGATTTAAAAAACGTTCATTCTGTTTCTAAGTTGATCCCATTTAAATTTAACGGCAACTCAACACGTACTCCGTTAATTTCATCGAAAAGAAAAATAAAACGACTGCTTAAGGAAAATAAATTTGATGTTCTGCATGTTCAGATGCCATACAGCCCCCTTATGGCTGGACGTGTTATAAAATTGGCTGATAAAGAAACGAAGATTGTTGGTACATTTCACATATTACCGTACAGTTGGGTGTCACGAGTAGGCACAACAATACTAGGTTATTGGCTGAGCAGAAACAAAAAACGTTTTGATAAAGTTTATGCAGTCTCACCTCCAGCATTAGAGTTTATGAAAAATAATTTCGGGGTCGAAGGCAGTGTTATACCTAATCCTGTCGATTACAACTTTTTTCACAAGCAGGCAGTAAAAAAGCGCTCCCTAAAAAAGAAAAGAATTATATTTGTCGGCCGTTTTGAAACTCGCAAAGGAGTCAGACAATTAGTTGAGGCTTACGAGTTGCTTACGGAAGAGGTAAGAAGCAAAATTGAACTAAAAATGGCTGGTAAAGGTCCCTTGTTAAACGAACTAAGGCAGTATTCAAAACAAAAAAGATTAGATATCAAATTTCCAGGCTTTATTAGTGATGAGCAAAAGGCAAAATCTTTGGCTCAAGCTGATATCGCAATTTTCCCATCTACGAGTGGAGAGAGTTTCGGTATTGTTCTCACCGAGGCAATGTCTGCTGGAGCTGGCATAACTCTTGGGGGCAATAACCCAGGCTATTCTAGCGTCCTAACTCCATGGCCATATACACTTTTTGACGCTACAGACCCAGTGAAAATTGCAGGAAAAATCACAGAGTTAACTACGAATGACAAAAAAAGACTTGAAATTGGTCAATCTCAACATCAAGCGGTAAAACAATATGATATTAATACTGTAGTAGATAAACTGTTAAAACAGGCCTATTAAAAAAATCTTATGTCCACTTGCGTTAGCGCATAAAAACCCTCATAATTACTGTCATGTTAGGGCGAAGAAACAAAAATACTGTAGAGTTTACTATTTCTAATCGCACAATATTGCGGATCATTATATTTTTGCTAGGTACTGTTTTACTATTCAGAGTACTTGAAAATATGCGCCATCCGCTGACGCTTATTTTTGTATCTTTCTTCCTTGCTCTTGCCTTAAATCCCGCAGTAACATGGTTAGCATCAAAGCTGAAGAGTAAAAGCCGAGCTGGAGGAACCGCATTAGCATATATAGCGGTTACTATTGTACTTGTCACCTTTATAATTTCAGTTGTACCACCTTTAGTTTCACAGACTACAGAATTTATTAGAGACGTTCCTAACACTCTCTCAGAGCTCCAAGACCAAGACAGTGCTGTTGGACGATTCGTAAGACGCTATGAGCTTCAAGAACAAATACAGAATTTTGGTAATGATTGGACTCGTAATTTAGGATCAGTGAAAGGCCCTGTTGTTAATACGGCAAACAGAATATTATCAAATGTTATATCGATAATAACGGTATTTGTATTAACTTTCATGATGCTTGTTGAGGGACCAAAATGGATGAAAATCATATGGAAACGCGTGCCTGAAGACCGCCGTGCTCACGACAAAGATGTAGCAAAAAAGATATATAAAGTTGTTACAAGTTACGCAAATGGTCAAGTCCTAGTTTCTTCTATCGGTGCACTATTTTCACTCGTTACGTTAATAATAATGTCAACCATTATTGGAGTAACTGTTAACGCCGTTGCCCTGGCTGGCATTGTGTTCTTATTTGGCCTAATCCCTACAATAGGTGCAATACTTGGAGCTGTTTTCGTTACGTTGTTTACCTTGTTTGTGAGCCCAACTATGGCTATCGCGATATTGATATACTTTATTGTTTATCAGCAGATTGAAAACGCAACAATACAGCCAATCATTCAGTCTAGAGGAAACGATTTAACACCGATGTTAGTTTTTATTGCTGTAATAATGGGTATTGGTCTTGGTGGTGTTCTTGGTGGTTTTCTAGCAATCCCTATCGCAGGAGCTATCAAAGTTTTAATTGATGATTACTTCGATAATGGGAATAGCACAAAAGGTAAAAAATCCTCAAGCTAAATTCGTTGCCAAATTTGACCTACGGAAGAATCTTTAACCACAATATTTAAATTTTTAAGTTTATCCCGTATCTCATCAGTCTTGGCCCAGTCTTTGTCTTCTCTTGCTGTAGCACGTTCTTTTAGAAGGTTTTTTATATCATCAGTAATATCTTCCCTAAACAAATCAATACCTATGAAATTTTTTATCGCATTTAGGACTTCAATATTTGGAGACTCATTAGCTTTCTCAACCGAGTCAAAGTAGTTGTCTATATTAACTAAAACTTTCGGGGTATTTAAGTCGTTAGCTAGAGCATTCTTCATTTTATCTATAACAGCGACTTCCTTATTCTCGGGGATTTGCCAGCGTGTATCAGATTTTGCAAGCCAGTTGAGCAACCTATTTTGTGCAGAAACTAATATTTCCCAGCTGAAATTACTTTCACTACGATAGTGGCTTTCAAGAACCAATAGTCGAAATGCTTGAGGTGTAAAATTCTTGTTTTCTATATCACGAAGAGTATAAAAATTTCCTAAGCTTTTACTCATTTTTTTGCCGTCAACTAGTATATGGTTATTGTGTACAAAATAATTTGCTAGCTTAGAATTTGACGAACCTCTTGTCTGAGCAATTTCGTTTTCATGATGCGGGAATTTGAGATCAATACCACCTGTATGGATATCAAACGGAACCCCCAATAGCTTTTCGCTCATTGCAGAACACTCTATGTGCCAACCAGGTCGACCTGGCATAGAAATAGATCTTCCCTTGTCAGTAAATTTTGCAGGCCATGATGGTTCACCATCCTCAGCTTTTTTCCACAAAGCAAAATCACTAGCGCTATCTTTATCATATTCATCATTTGATATACGAGATTGAGATTTGGCCAATTCAACATTCTGCAATAGTCCATATTTGTTGCCAATAGCTATATAAGCCCTAATAGAAAAATATATTCCGTCATCGGCCACATATGCGACACTATTATCAAGTAGCTTTTGAGTTAGGGCTATCATCTCAGGAATTGTTTTTACCGCGGAAATAAACTCTATTGAAGCTATATCATTACCAGTAGCTTTGAGATCGTCCATGAAAACTTTAGAATATTTGTCTGTTAATTTCTTGAGTGCGGTATGGGGATTATCATCAGGGTAGTCTTTCTTACTATCACGAATTGTTTTATCGTCAATATCTGTTATATTCATAACTTGTTTGGCTTCATACCCATTAGCAATAAATGATCTCCGCAAAGTATCGGCGTATATAAATGCAGCTAAATTCCCAATGTGAAGATTATTGTATACTGTCGGACCACAGCTGTAGATACTAACCTTCCCTTCTGTTATAGGCTTAAAGTCCTTAAGTATGTTGTTTATACTACTAAATACTTTCATTACTATCTTCTTCGAGCTTGTCTAACAACTCACTCGCCTTTTTATTCACGTTTTCTTTGATCTCTTCCATACTTGTTCCGTCAGTGATTTTAAATCCTGCTGCATATGGATGTCCACCACCACCAAACTCCTTTGCTAAATCTGAAGCTATGCCACTTCCATAATTACAGCGGATTTTTGCTGTAATTTTTCCGTCACGATACAATTTGTAACCTATAGCAATACTTACACCTGTCGTCATCCGCATGTCATCAATAACTAGCATTGTAGGGTTGTAGAGAGGGCTGAATCTTTCTATCTCTTGCCATTTGACGACTACGCTGGCAATTCTTCCGTCATCATGGAGTTCAACTCTTTTTAATAGGTCACCCTTGAATGGTAACAGTACAGGGTCTCTTTGCATATATTGGCGTCTTTTTTGGTCTAATTTTGCTATTGAAACACCTTTTTCTACAAGGTCTGCTACTACTCTGAATGTCGTTGGACTAGTAGTCTCTGCAATTAAACCTACGCTATCGCTCATTATAGAAGAAACCATTGGCTCACAGGCGTCTAGTGGTAGCGGCCAGTCAAGTTCTTTCGCTATTTTATAAATAACCTCGCTCGTCGCTACAGCAGTTTCATTAATATTAACTGTCGCATAAGATATACCGCTACTTTCATTGTGGTGGTCTATAACGATAACAGGTTTGCTTTTAATCCAGGAGAAGCTAGGATCTTTTTCATAGTTTTCAAATAATGTTTCTGTACTATTATCTACAATTATTGTTGCATCAATATCACTTGGTATTTCTTTTACTACTCTATCCCAGCCGCTTAAATGTCGCAGATATGTAGGCATATCCACGGCGCAAATCATGTAAACCGTCTTGCCCATTTCACTAAAAATAGCTTCAAGTGCAAGGCTACTACCAAGGGAATCTCCGTCAGGATTATCAGCTTGCAAGATTACAATATTTTTTGCATCTTGAATTATGTCGTTTGCTTCATTGTATAACTTCATTAGCTAGATTATAACAGTTATCGGCTTAGTTAACATGCTTCAAAAGGATCCACGACCCTCTAATGCTCTACCTAAGGTTATCTGATCTGCGTATTCTAGATCTACGCCAACTGGTAGTCCTCTTGCTAGTCTAGTAATCTTGACTTTCATACTATCAAGTTCTTTTTGGATATACATAGCTGTTGTTTCTCCTTCTACACTAGCATTTGTGGCCAATATGATTTCTTGAACTTTATCTTTCTTGATACGTTCTTTAAGCTCAGGGATGTGTAATTGCTCTGGCCCGACACCATCAATTGGTGAAATTAATCCACCCAGTACATGGTAGTTACCTCTGTATAAGCTGGTTTTTTCAATTGCGATTATATCAAATGGATCAGCTACTAGAGCTATGGTTGTTTTGTCTCTGCTATTGTCGTTGTATATAGGCGAAACATCTTGGCTTGAATCGATTAACGCGAAAGTTATAGGGCATTGTTTAACGCCTGCATGCAGTAAATCTAGGGCTTTGGATATTCTTTCACTTCTGTTCTCGTCTGTTTTTAACAAGAAATAAGCATATCTCTCCGCACTACGCGGTCCAACGCCAGGCAATTGACCTAGTGCTTCTATCAAATTTTCTAATGCTTTCGGTAAAGCAGACAAATTATCTCCTAATGTGCATTACATTCCTAAATTGCCGAGTGCACCCATCATAGGTTGCATCTTCTCAGCTGCAAGTTTCTGACTTTGCGAGATGGCTGTTTTTACAGCTTCTTTAACCCATTTTTCTAACTGCTCAATATCGTCTAAATCTACTGAATCTGGGTCTATGTTTATATTTTTAATTTTCATTTCTCCGTTAATCTCTACAGATACAGCTCCTTCGCCGGCCTCAACAGTAATTATCTCTTTTTGTAGTTCTTTTTGGACTTTACGCATTTTCATGACCATTTTAGCCTGATCGAATTTACTCATGTTTTTTCCTCCCTATTTCCTGATTATAGTTATATTGTATCAGCTGGTGCAGTATCTTTAATAATTCTTGATTCATTGTAAACGGACTTGGTCTCTGGGGTTTGTGGCCATACTATAAAGTATCTTGTTAGCTGATATTGCGCTCCAAAGAGTACGGCAATTGTTAGTAGGATAGACCCAAATCCTTTAGCTATAGGATTTCGTGGAAATACTACCCTCCACTCGTCTATTAAAAATTCTATACCTGCAGCCATTATGCAAAAAGCAAAAGGCAGAAGTAAAACTACAGCAGTTATCGTTTGTCCTAAGGCCCCAATAATTATACTGACGACAGCAACACCGATAAAAATTCGTGTTCGGTCAAGTTTTAGTTTTTTTCTGTATGCGTTGAGTCCTACTAGGAAAATCATGCCACTTGCTATATCAAATACCGGCAACCTAGCAATGTTAATTAATGGTGCTTCAGGCATTCGGTATATAAATGCTGAAGGAACTCGCAGTATTGACCTAGGTACCTCTCCCAAGATTAAATGATCTGGTAGTAATAGCCATTCTTTAAAAGTGCTAATGTCACCAATAAAACTGAGTACTAAGGGGGCAACTAAGAGTGTTGATACAATACCGCCAAAAACTACGGCTTTAATCTTCACATCTTTAAATAGCCTTTTAACTTTATTTAGATATACAATAATCATAACTATAAAGAACCATAATGCCCCTGGTGTGTAGAGTAGGATGCCCAAGCCAATTAATACTGCAATAGGTATAATCTTGTTAGATTTACTATGCACCTGCCAAAGCAACATGCTAGAAAAGATAAACCACGAAAACATTAGAGCAAGAGGTGTTCCTAGTCGTGAGACTGCAAGTACTATTGAGTTTGTAGAAAACGCCAAAGTGGCTAGTATCGCGGCCCTAGTTGTGTGCCAATATTGTAGCGCGAAAAATAGTGCAACACTTGTAAGGCCAAAGATTGCAAAACTAACAGCGCGTAACATTACGACGCTTGGACTTAATTTTGTAGTGACGTAGGATATCAATTTGTATGGCGCGTTAATTGGATTATCGTAGATGTTTTGTAGAGATGAAACCGAATTGGCGGTGGACATCTCAGCGTTTGCTGACATATTAGGTATTCTGGCCATTGAAACAAATGCTACAAATATAGCTAATCCTATTAGGATAGAAATCAGAGTTTCTCTTTTCCAAACAAATTTACCAATGCTATCAACAGTTGTTTTTAATTTCATTCTGTCTAGAGTATAACAGACATAAGTTATTCGTTAATTATCGAAATCTGGAGTACGGGAAGTAGTTAGGTTCTTAACTTTTTGTCGCTCTCTATCGAAGTAGAGCTCAACTTTACCTGTAGGCCCATTTCTGTGTTTTCTGATCAATAAATCCATTATGTTTGGACGTTCACTTTCTGGATTATAGTAATCTTCACGGTAGATAAAAGCCACTACATCGGCATCTTGCTCAATTGATCCTGATTCACGCAAGTCCGAAAGTTGTGGTATTTGCGGGCTTCTTGATTCTACAGAACGGCTTAGCTGGCTTAATGCCAAAACAGGGACGTTTAATTCCCTAGCCACACCCTTTAGACCACGAGAGATTTCAGAAATTTCTTGTACACGGTTTCCGTCACCACCGAACTTAGCACCACCACTCATAAGTTGTAGATAATCTACTACTATAAGCCCTAAGGGCCTTTTATGTGCTTCTCTACGCGCCTTTGTACGTAGCTCACTAACAGTTATCCCAGGAGTATCGTCAATGAACAGCTTTGCTTCACTCAAAACTCCCATGGCATACCCAATTTTTTCGAAATCATTATCTGACAAGTTGCCCGTTCTCAAATTCCAGGAGTTTACTCCAGCTTCTGATGCCAATAGCCTGTCGACTAGCTGCTCCTTACTCATTTCTAGAGAGAACATCAGAACAGATTCCTCAGACTTTACTGCGATATTTTGCGCAAAATTAAGCGCTAGAGCAGTCTTTCCCATTGAAGGTCGAGCTGCTAGAACGATTAGGTCGCTTTTCTGGAACCCAGCCAACACATTATCAAGGTCTTTATAACCCGTTGATACGCCACGAATAGTCCCTTTATCTTTGTGGAGTTCATCCAATCTTTCAAAACTTGTAGCTAAGATGTCTTCCATGCTAATGATGTCATTTTTTACATGACGTTGGGACACTTCAAATAATTTAGACTCAGCTTCTTCTACTAGCTCGGCGATTGTTCTTTTTTCGTCAAAACCAATCTGTGAAATTTCATTACTGGCTGCAATCAATCTACGCCTGATGGATTTAGTAGCCACTATTGCTGCATACTGCTCAACGTGAGTCGCTGTAGGAACAGTGTTTGTTAGCTCTGTAAGGTATGATGCTCCTCCGATGTCGTGCAGTACACCATCAGCCTTTAATTCTTCACTAAGAGTAATTATATCTATTGGCGACTGTTGCTCGTATAGCCTTGTGCAGGCTTCGTATATTTTGCGGTGTCTATCATCATAAAAGTCTACAGGTTTGACAATATCAGCGATTTTAACAACAGCGTCAGGATCAATCAAAAGCGAACCAAGTAAACTGGCTTCAACATCTACACTTTGAGGTTGTGAGTTTTTCTCTTGATCCACTTGTTGCCCTTTCCCGTACTATGATTCTAGCAGCTGTGCGCCTTTAAAAATATTGCTCACGCTTTTTACTGTTTCATCCGTCTTTGTTTCTACCTTCTTTTTTGGTTCGGCAGTAGTCTTTTTGTTTGAGTTTACAACTGACCTAAATTCCATAGGACCAAAATGCTTATTAACAAATTCTTTAATTTTGGCGCAGTTTTTTGGTTCATCACAGCGTTTTTTGTGAAATCCAAAACTAAAGGATAGTTGTAATACGTCATCTTTTATTGATGGTTCAGCCATTCTAAGCACACCGTAGAGAGTATTATGTTTACCCTTAATGTCTTCTAAAAACTCGTTCCATGTCTTTAAATCAAAATTCTCTGTAGTAGATTTGGTCTGTTTATCCGTGGCTTTTAGAGCTGTTTTTTGTGCACTTTGCTTGCTTGGTTTAGGGGCCGTTATAATTTTACTATTTGCTTTCAAGCCAACATCTTTTTTAACTTTAACTGGTGCTACTGATTCTTCAGTTTTCGGCTTTAGAGTTTCATTTTTTTGAGTGTTTATTTTTTCTGAGGCGTCGTCTGCATCCATTGCATCGAGCAAGCATAGTTCCAAACCTAAAAAGTCATCAGAGCCTGCAGTCAAAGACAACATATCCTGTAGTAATTTGATTGCTACAGTACGTTTTATCTCTAGTTTATTTTCAAGAAGCATATTTCTTATCGTTGTACTTAATGATTTAGTAGCTTGTGGTGAACTTACGCCCTGTTCCCTTAGTTGTCTTACAGAATCGAATAATTTGGAGGTATCATTGGAGCTAATAGCATCTATAATTTTTGCAATAATCGTATCATCTGGAAGACCAAGTAGTAGTGTTACATCATTAGCGGTGAGTTTGTCTTTGCCTAGGCCAGAGAGTTGGTCCAGCATACTAATACTGTCCCGCAAACTTCCGTCGCCGTGTTCAGCAATTAGTTCAAGTGCATCGTCAGATATCTGTATTTTTTCTTTTTTTGCAATATTTCGTAAATGATTTACTACATCAGCTTGGGCAATAGGCTTAAATGTGAAGCGTTGTGTACGGCTAATTATCGTATCAGGTACTTTGTGAGCCTCTGTTGTAGCAAGAATGAATACTACATGGGCTGGTGGCTCTTCAAGAGTCTTTAATAATGCATTAAAAGCTTCACGCGTAAGCATATGAACTTCATCAATGATATAAACTTTAAATTTTGCGCTAGTTGGAGCGATATGTGCTTTGTCTCTCAAATCACGAATTTCATCTATTCGTCTGTTACTTGCTGCATCAATTTCAATTATGTCTAAATGTATCGATTCGTCATTGTATTCCAACTTATTTATTTCGTGTGCCAAAATACGTGCGACCGAAGTTTTCCCGACACCTTTTGGTCCAGTAAATAGATATGCATGGCTTACAGCACCCTTTTTTAAGGCATTTTTTAAAGTATCGGTGATATGATCTTGTCCGATAACTTCATCTAGTTTCCTAGAGCGGTGCTTTCTATATAACGCCTTCCCCATCGACTAACTAGTATAACGTATTTAGTAGTTAGTATTTAGTATAAAAAACGCAACATTCCTGTTCACATTATGTGCATAGAAATGTTGCAAAGGTCCTGAGTTCTCTACGGAGGTGCAAATTTTCAACATTTTTCTTTTTGAACTTACTCTTAATCAACACACTTCATACTTTTCCTGCAGGTAAAAAGTATGCAAAACCCCGTAGCCCAAGTGCACAAATCATGACTGAAGCCAGATACCACCTAAAAGCTGGGCAGAAAAAACGCTCGGGCGTCCAAAAATATAGTTCGATAGTTACAGATTTTTGGATTGGTTTTCTGCCATTATTCAGCTTTGAGCTAATTGGCATCATCAGTTTGTGAGGCTAGATAGCTACAGAGCTTCGTAGCTTGTAGCTAGACCACCCTAGCAATGAACTGATTCATGCAAGTCGTATTTTTCTGGGATAAGCAGTAAGCTAATCCAAGAATCTGTAACTAAGAAACAATATTCTTGGACGCTTGTCGTTCTTACTGCTCAGAACAAATACTACCTTGTTATGAGTCATGTTTGTTGTCAGGGTGTCAGTTTTGCTCCTCGTTTTTCTGATCAAAAATGAGGAAATAATACAGGATGCTTTAGCGTCCGTGCAGGGTGTAGCTAATTGAGAAGGGTTTTTGGATCCCTTCGCATTCAAAAATGGGATAAATATTTGTATAAAAACAGGTTTATACGTGTGTATCTATGACTCTAACGTCAAGACTTGGCTTGTTCTTCGGCGTAGCACTTGCCACACAGGCTTTCGTAAGTGACGGCTTTTTCTCCGTCAATAGCAACCTGTGAACCTTTAAAAACGAATTTATTATCAATCTTCCTGGCATTCAAAAGCGCCTTACGACCACATCGACAGATTGTTTTCAGTTCTTCTATGGTATGAGCCAACGCAAATAGCCTGCGGCTCCCTGGGAATAGTTCTTTCTGGAAATCTGTTCTCAGACCAAAGCATATAACAGGAATATTGTCTTGTACCGTTAAGTCGAAAAGTTGGTCTACTTGTTTTTTATCTAAGAATTGAGCTTCATCTACCAAAACACATGAGACTTTTTCTACATCTTTACTCCACTGGACTACAATTTGTCGTATATTCATATCCTTGCTAGCAATAATGTCTGCTCTTCTCTTCATTCCTAGTCTAGAGATGATTGTATCTTCGCCCTTGCTATCTATCTTAGGTTTGATTAAGAGGATGTTCATACCTCTCTCCTCGTAGTTATGGGCAACTTGAAGTAACGCGGTTGATTTGCCGCTGTTCATTGCTCCGTATCTAAAGTATAACTTTGCCATTTTGGTTCGCTTTCATGTGCGCGCCGATTGTTAAGCTGATATATATGTTGCATCTTCCGCGGAGTGGAGCTTCTACGTATTAGTATACGTTTCTGCTTCCTCTGCTCACCTGCAACAAACCTACCTTACTCAAAATCACTGCTTTACGTCATTTATTACGATTTTATAATACAAGAACAGGTATAGTTTTATCTAATTTTCGATTTATAGGTTCTTCATGGATAGCTCTAGCTTCACGCTTGAGCGCAGTTCGTCAGTTCTTTATGAAGCCCGGCTTGTTAGCTGTAGATAAACTAGTGCTCTAAACGGACTGTAGTAAAAACTGACGGAATGTGCCAATAAGACCTACAGTGTAACTAGTTCTGCTAGTTAGCAGGTAGGTCTGGCGTGTAGCTACAGAGCGGCTTCTAGAGCTGCCCACTCTACTTCAATATCAGAATCTTCAGGCACATTAATGCTTACTTGGTCGCCTGGTTTAGCTTTGAAATATGTAACGCTTGCAAGTAATACTCGATATTCTTTTTTGCCTACTTCTACGTAGTAATGACCTTCTCTTTGGACCAATCCCCCAACAAGTTGTTTACGTGGAATAGGACCAATTTGCTTATAAAGAAATGAACCATCCTCTGCGATAGTCAGTTTTAATATATCTCCCTGCACTAGCTTAGACTTACTGGCATAGTTTGCAGGCACTGGGTAAGTTTTACCGTCTCCTCCGACCATATTTTGGCCATCAAAAACACCTTCTATTACTTTTCCGATTGATTCTTCAGTTACACTAGCTGTAGCTATAGGGTCATCCCCAAATAGGCTAATTAGCAACTCTTTAGCTGCTCCTAATGAAGTTTCAGCCTCTTCAATCAAGGCTCTTAGTCGTTTTGCTTGTTTATCTGGCAGATCTGGCATCTCGCACCGCCTTCTCTTTCTTTTGTATCTATTTGAATTAATATCTCTCCAGTACAAACTATCATGTTTTTACGGACAAGTCAAAGCTTAAAGCTTTACAAGTAATCAGTTCTGTGGAAAAGTGACATACAAAAACCGTCCTTGTTTTTCAACGCGAACGGTTTATTGTAGTTAGATATTTCTATCTATAGTACTGTTTCCCTTGCTTATGCTAGTTCTACAGTTGCGCCAGCCTCTTCAAGCTTCTTTTTAGCTTCTTCAGCTTCTTCTTTGGCTACTTTTTCTTTGACTGGCTTTGGAGCACCATCAACGATAGCTTTAGATTCGCCAAGGCCTAGACCTGTAATTTCTTTTACAGCTTTGATTACTGCAACTTTTTGAGATCCAGCATCTTTAAGAACTACGTCAAATTCGCTTTTTTCTTCTGCACCACCAGCGTCTCCGCCAGCTGCAGGCCCTGCTACAACTGCTGCAGCTGCTGCAGGTTCAATTCCGTGCTCTTCTTTTAGTATGTTTTTTAGTTCATTAACTTCTAGTACGCTAAGTCCTACAAGTTCTTTCGCAAATTTTTTCAAATCTGTTGCCATAGTATTATTCCCTTCGTGAATTATATTATTTAATCATATATTTTTCGGGATTCACCCCTGGAAAATATATTCCTTGTCCAGGGGTGGATCCCCAGAGAAAAACTAAACAATGTTTTTCCCTGCGGCTAAGGCGGGGATGTTCCTCGCCTTACGAGCTCTGCGCAGCTACTGCGTCTAGCAGTCCGTGCAAGTTTCCAGAAAGTCCTGACATAACGTCATTTACTGGTGATTGCAAGGTGTTTATAACAGATGCAATAAGCTCTTCTCTGCTTGGTAGTTGAGCGAGTGCTTTTACCTCATCAGCAGCCAAAAAGCTTCCGTCTGAGTTAAATGCGCCAACAAACTCTAGCTGAGTTTCAGTTTTTGCCATGTTATGTACGATTTGTGCTGGTGCAACTTCATCTTCAGGATTGAAGA
>CAZKAL010000007.1:0-21839 GCA_964550995.1 uncultured Candidatus Saccharibacteria bacterium
TGGGTGCTGCTTTCTTAGATTCTGGTTCAGTAGAAGGATTCTTTATAGCACTAGCTTACTTAGCATGTTTCGGTGGAGCACTATATTATTACTGGAGACTACACACTAGAACTCGTCGCTAGACGCAGTATTGATGGCATAAATCCTTTTTACATTGTAAAGGCGGTAGCGGGAACGAGATTTGAGCAGACGCCAGATGTTGTATTAGCTGGTAGCTACTAAAACATCAGTTAAATCTTGTATAAATGATGCATTTGACAAGATTCTGTAACCTCATTGAGACCCAAGGGCTAAAGCCCATGTCCGCTACCAAATAAAAAACACCCTATATGGGTGATCTTTATTTGGTAGCGGGAACGAGATTTGAACTCGTGACCTCAGGCTTATGAGTCCTGCGCTCTAACCAACTGAGCTATCCCGCCGTATTACTTAGTAATGGTAGCATTATTAACGTTAATTACTCTACCTTCTGCTGATTATAGCCCCACATTTTTATGTTTGGTTAAGGTTATTAGACATAGCTATCTCACCTAACAGGGACAAATTGTAACAGATATTAAATCTTTATTCTAGGTTGTCAGACTAGTTTTATATATTTTATATACTTTGACGCAGTGCTGTAAGGTTCTCGTCAAACCAAAATGTATACTAGAAATATTTGCTTTATTAGCTTAACCTTCATCATACATTTTAAAATATAGGTTTACCATACTGTTATTATTGTTATATGCCAAGTAAAGAGACTTACATAGTTGCGGTCAGTGGAGGCGTGGATTCAGTTGTTTTATTACATAAACTCATAACTGTTAAGCCACTCCACATTAATTATATTGTGGCTCATTTTGATCACGGAATTCGTCCAGACTCTTCTGATGACGCTGAGTTCGTACGGAAAATTGCGACAAAGTTGCAAATTGAGTTTGAGCTTGGTGAGGGGAAATTAGGGCCAAAAGCTAGTGAAGAGGAGGCCAGAAGAAAACGTTATGGATTCTTACGGGCTACAGCAAAAAAGCACAACGCAATGGCTATCATTACTGCTCATCATCAAGACGATGTACTGGAAACTATGATCGTAAATATTCTGCGCGGCACAAGCCCAAGGGGACTAATCGGCTTTACACAGAAGGATATATTACGACCACTAATAAACAAAACTAAAAAAGAACTTATTGATTACGCTCATAGTCACAAACTAGATTGGCACGAAGATAGTACAAACTCAGACCCTAATTATATGCGCAATTATGTGCGAATAAATTTTATGCCAAAACTAGAAAGCCACAAGAAAGACTTCCTCAAAATAAGAGAAGCAACGGTTGAGGCATATAGAGAAATTGACGACTTAACTAAAAAGATGTTGGTCCAAACGATGAAAAAAGAGGAGCTGGTGCGTAGTAGATTTGTCATCTTGCCGTATGTTGTACAAAAAGAGTTAATGGCAACTATGTTACGTATGCGAGGTATTGTAATAGATCGAAAGATGGTAGAAAGATCAGTAATTGCTGTAAAAACACTTCAACCCGGCAAACATATTGAACTAACCAAAGACGCAAAACTGCTTTCTGGCAAAAAATCAGTAAAACTTAACTTAGAGTAGATTTGGTAGATGTCGAGGGTCGACATGTATAATTATGCGTATGAATAAAAGTAGATTGAAAAGACCTCCGAAGAAAAAGGATAACAAGAGAACTATAAAGAATATAGTATTTCTATTATTGATCAGTGTTTTATTAGTAATTGGGTTTAGTAGTTATGGCACAAAAGATGAATTAAAAGATGTGGCTCTGTCGAGCGTTATCGAACGCGCAAATAATGGCGAGATTAAGAAAATAGAAGTAATTGGTGATGATCTAAAGATTACAAAGGTTGGTGAGGATAATCCCTCTGAAAAATCACTGAAAGAGTCAGGATCTTCAATATATGAGCAAGGTATTGAGAGAAACGATAAAACAAAAAACACTCTTACAGTCTCTATCACAAAACCAGATACAAGTGGTAAGTTTTGGGGTAACGCGCTAATAACACTGGCGCCCGTTGTTTTGATTGGTGGACTGTTATTCTGGATGATGCGTAGCGCACAGGGCCAAGGAAATCAGGCAATGAGTTTTGGACGAAGCAAAGCTAGATTATATGGCAACGAAAAAGAAAAGGTTTTGTTCAAGGATATAGCTGGCACAAAAGAAGCAAAAGAGGATTTGACTGAAGTAGTAGACTTCCTTAAGAATCCAAAAAAATACGAAAGTGTCGGAGCTAGATTACCGAAGGGTACATTATTAATTGGTCCTCCAGGAACAGGTAAAACGATGCTAGCACGAGCCGTTGCTGGAGAGGCTGCAGTGCCATTCTTTAGTATATCTGGATCTGAGTTTGTCGAGATGTTTGTAGGTGTTGGTGCTAGCCGAGTACGTGATTTGTTTAGTAAAGCGAAGAAGAATGCGCCGAGCATAATTTTTGTTGATGAGATTGATGCTGTTGGGCGCCGACGTGGATCCGGTATGGGGGGCGGACATGACGAGCGCGAGCAAACACTAAACCAGATATTAGTTGAAATGGATGGCTTTGAACAAGGCGAAAATGTAATTGTACTTGCAGCTACAAACCGTGCCGACGTGCTTGATCCTGCCTTGCTAAGACCTGGACGTTTTGATAGGCGGGTAACGGTTAGTTTGCCAGACCGTAACGACAGAGAAGCTATTATGAAGGCTCATTTTAAAAAGAAGCCATTAGAAAAAAAGGTAGATCTAGATGCCCTAGCAGCGAAAACTGCAGGCTCAAGTGGTGCAGACCTTGCCAATATAGCAAATGAGTCAGCAATAGTCGCAGCCAAACATAATCGCAAAACAATAACTTCAGAAGATGTCACTGAAGCCTTTGAAAAAGTTGCAATTGGTCCAGCACGCAAGGGTAAGATTATGAGCGAAAAAGAAAAAGAACTGACGGCCTACCATGAAGCTGGGCATGCTCTTGTTGGCCATGTGCTACCTGACAGTGATCCTATACATAAAGTTTCAATAATCCCACGTGGCGGTACAGGTGGAGTAACCTGGTCTATTCCGCCTGAGGATAAAAGCTACCATAGTATTATTGAGTATAAAGACGTATTGGCGCGTATGCTTGGTGGGCGTATTGCAGAAGAGATAATTTACGGTTCAGATAGAGTGACTACAGGTGCAGGTAATGACTTGCAAAAAGCAGCCGAATTGGCGCGAGAGATGATCGCTTCTCAAGGTATGGGTGTGAAACTACGCAATCAAGTATTTCACGCTGAGGAAGGGATTATGATGGAACGTGTAATGCACGAACGTCAATACTCTGATGACACTGCAAAAGTAATCGACGATGAGGTAGAAGCACTGATATCTGAGTCTGCTAAACGAGCAAGAGACGTCATTAAAACGAACATAGGTAAGTTAAAAGAACTTAAAGACGTACTATTAGACAAAGAAACAATAGACGAGGATGAAGTTAAAAAAGTCCTTACTGGTAGTAAAATGCCAAAATCTGCTGCTCTGTACTAAAACTAATTTAATCTGGAAATAATGTCGTAATTCAGCATCCAACAAGATATACTTGTTGTAGATGTACAAGACAGTAACTAAAGCAACGCGCCGAATTTCACTACCTGGAGCAGCAACTTTGTTGATGAGTACCATGTTGGTGGCTCAGGTTTTAGGTTTTTTGCGTACGAAACTGGTCAATGCGAACTTTCCTTTAAAGGGGCCTGAGAGCACAGACGTATATTTTGCTGCATTTAAAATTCCAGATTTCTTTTTCTATGTTTTGGCGGCTGGAGTACTAGGCGTTGTATTGATACCGATTCTGAGCGAGCATATGCAAAAGTATGATCGCAAAGGTGTTTGGGATTTATCCAATAGTTTGATGAATTTTATGGTGTTGATCACACTAGGTATTGGAATAATTATAACGGTCTTTGCTACACAGTTGATACATATTGTTGCCCCTAACTTAAGCCCTGGTCAGCTTTCTACGGCTACTACTATTTTACGACTAATCGCCTTCAATCCTCTACTTTTTACTTTGTCAGGAATTCTTACGAGCACTCAACAAGTTTTCGGTCGATTCTTTTTCTTTGCCATTACACCAGTTATTTATAACCTAACTATTATTGCAAGTATTTTTTTATTTAAGGATTCACTAGGGCTTGCTGGACTTGGTTTAGGTGCTCTTATCGGTGGATTATTACAACTTGGAACTGCTTTTATAGGTGTTATTGGTCTTAATTTTCACTGGCGGCCAGTAATAAGTTTCAAGAACGTTGATTTTCTAAGGATATTGAAGCAGCTTCCTGCAAGATCACTTGATCAAGGAGTTGATTCATTAAATTCAATTGTTGAAACAAACAGAGCCAGACTACTTGGTGATGGAGTTCTTTCGTCTTATGAAAACGCCTATGTAATACATACAGCACCAATTTTACTCATAGGGTCTTCGATTTCGACTGCAGCGTTTCCACGCCTAGCAGAAAGATTGGCACAAGGCCGTCCTGATTTGTTTCGAAAGGAGTTTGCTGGCGTACTAAGAGTCTTAATGTGGCTAGCTGTACCTATTGTAGTGATTGCCTATTTTTGTAGAGGTTACTTGGCTCGTATTATATTCACCAAGGGGTCACCAGATATAGCATTGATATTAGGATTTTTATCTGTAGCGATATTTTTTAGAATAATTTATTCGCTATTATCAAGGTACTTTTACGCCCATAAGGACACAGTAACACCCTTAATTGTCTCAGTTTTCGCTATTGCCTTGAATATTATTCTCGTGTTTACATTAGCTAAACCAGAAGCATACGGGCCTGCTGGGCTAGCAATTTCCCAGTCTATCGTATCGGGAGCGGAGGTATTAGTGATTGGTGTTGTGATGGTGATGCGTGATATGAAAATCCTTGATAGAGAGTTTTTGAATATGAGTATTAGGCTGATTTCTGTTACTGGCTTTACGATAGTGGCCACATTTATAATGGTTACTTTATTGCCACTAAACTTAAATGACACTGGCTTTTTCGTTCTTGGTGGTAAATTAGGTTTAATTTCGGCAGTTACCTTTAGTGTACATGTAATTGTCTCGGCAATATTTGGATTTCAAGAGGCCTACAATGTAATAGACAGAATTAGTAAAATTGTTCTACGTCCAATTAGAATATCCTAACTACCTCTGTTACAATGATGTGAATGAACCAAATTAGGAATTTTTGTATTATTGCTCATATTGACCATGGGAAAAGCACTCTTGCTGATAGACTATTGGAAATTACAGGCACAATAAAAAAGCGTGAAATGAAAGCGCAGTTACTAGACAAAATGGATCTAGAACGCGAGCGAGGGATTACTATAAAGCTCGCTCCGGTTCGGATGAACTATAAAGGCGTTCAACTCAATCTTATAGATACACCTGGGCATGTAGATTTTAGCTATGAAGTATCTAGGAGTTTGCAAGCTTGCGAGGGAGCTATTTTAATTGTTGACGCTTCCCAGGGCATACAGGCACAAACTTTAGCAAATGTTTATCTGGCTATGGAAGCAGACCTAAAGATAATACCTGTTTTGAACAAAATTGATCTACCTGCTGCCGATGTTCCGAAGGTGACCAAGGAAATCGTTTCATTACTTGGCTGTAAACCAGAGGATGTTATGGCTATAAGTGCAAAAACTGGCGATGGCGTCGAAGCGATGCTTGATACTGTAATACAACAAGTACCGGCACCTGAAATCGATGAGAAAAAGGATACACGGGCACTTATTTTTGATAGTTTCTATGATGAGTATAGGGGCGTGATACTTTACGTTAGAGTTTTTGATGGAGTAATCAATAAAGGGGCAGACATCAAAATGTTTGCTACTGGAGCTACGGGCGATGCCCTAGAGGTTGGTTTTCTAGCACCCGATATGACGCGGTCTCAAGAGCTTCGTAGTGGTGAAATTGGCTATATTGTAACGAATTTTCACGATACATCAGAAGCTCGTGTTGGCGATACTGTTTCGCTGGCAGGACAGGCCCCTATAGCGCTTGAAGGATATAAGGAAGTTAGGCCTTTTGTGTATGCTGGGTTTTTCCCCAGTTCGAATGAGTTTTATCCGCAGCTAAAGGACGCGATGGACAAGTTGAAACTTAGTGATTCGGCACTAGAGTATAGCCACGAAAACTCTCCAGTTCTAGGGCATGGATATCGGGTTGGATTTTTGGGGTTATTACATATGGACATTATAAAAGAGCGTATTGAGCGAGAATTTGGAATTGATCTTATTGTTACTAACCCATCAACAGACTATAAAGTAACGTTGAACTCTATGGAAGAAATAGATATTACGTCGGCCTCACAAGTTCCACCGCCGAACGAGGTGCTAGAAATTAAGGAACCATGGATAATTGGTGAAATTGTCGTACCTAAAGATTACGTTGGTACCGTTATTCAGCTAATAAGTAGCGCACGAGGCATCCAGAGGGATGTTAGCTATGTAGATGACCAGCTCGCAATGGTTAAGTTTGAAGCTCCATTAGCTAACTTGTTAACGGATTTTTATGACAAATTAAAAAGCCAAACATCTGGATACGGAACGTTTAATTACGAAATAGGGGAATATCAGGCACATGATCTTGTACGTCTAGATTTTTATGTTGCTGGTGATATTGTCGATGCTCTAAGTGTTATGTGTCATCGTTCTGAAGCACAAGGCTTGGGGCGAGTGATTGTAGAAAAGTTAAAGGAAATAATTCCACGGCAGAACTTTAAAGTCGCAATTCAAGCCGCTATCGGGGGTAAGTTTATCGCACGCGAGGACATAAGTGCGTATCGTAAAGACGTTACTAGTGGTCTATACGGCGGTGATGTTTCACGCAAGAAAAAAGTATTAGCCAAACAAAAAAGGGGTAAGGAACGCCTAAAACGCTTCGGTAAAGTCGACCTACCAGCAGAAGCCTTCACAGTTCTCCTGAAGCGTGATTAGGGTGAGCCCTGTCTTCGGGAAGAGTAGCCCACAAACAGATTTACTCTGTTTCTGGCGCGATGAGAAACCCCGAAGGGGTGTCTTATAGTACGATAAAGTAGACTTGCCCGCTGAAGCTTTCACGGTTCTTTTAAAACGTGACTAAATTAAGGTCTATAAATCACTTCTTACTGTAAAATACTGTTTTTCGCCCAGATTTACTTGGGCTAAATTTCGTTTTAGTATTTCCTAGCAAGAAAACAATCATAGGCTTATTCCTGTTATAATAAACTAAACATGGATAAAGCAGATTTTATTAAATGGGCTGAAAAACTACAACCAGGTTATATCTCTAGTGACGCGGTAAAAATGGATCTGTCTCATGTAACCCTTATTGCAATAGTGGGCCCGACTGGAGTTGGTAAGACTGCAATTATAAACGCACTAAATATTCCTGAGGTTAAAAGCGACGTTAGTAGAGACTTGCGCCCTGATGAAAAAGACGAAAAGAACTATCATTTTAGAGATGATTATTTGAACATGATCCAGGAAATAAAAGATGGTAATTATGTACAGTTTTTAGTTAGTAACTCCAAAGAGTTTTATGGGACGCATAGCAGTTCATATCCTAAGGATGGGTATTGTACAATGGCAATTTATGCAAACGCGATAGATTCTTTCCGCAAACTAGGATTTAAGCAAGTTATACCAGTTTTTATTATGCCACCTGGTTATGTTGAATGGATGCACCGAGTAGGCACATATCGCCACGGTGATATCCACGAACGTATTGCAGAAGCTGTTGAATCAATTAAAATTGCCATTAAAGATGACGACTATCGTTTCGTGCTAAATGATAACTTAGACTTGGCAGTAAAAGATATTAACAGTATTATTTCTGGTGAGCCAGTTGACGAACATAGAACTAGACTTGCGAAAGAGACAGCTGATGTTTTGCTAGAACGTCTTGGCGACCAAGATGATGAAGATTATTTTTCTGATTAGCTGAAATCAACTTTTTTCACTATAATATTTATATGGAAGAGCAAAAAGACAAAAATCTGAAAAAACTACATTCTTTAGTTGCATCGTATAGTATGCCGCCTCGTGCAAAGGAATTGGTTTCATCAGGAAGTGTGACAGTTATTTGTGGAGTAACAGCTTCAGGTAAAAACACAATAATTAACTACCTTACGAAGAACAAAGGATATGAACATGTAGTCTCCCACACTACAAGAAAACCTCGTACGAACGACGGAGTACCTGAGCAGGACGGTAAAGAATACTGGTTTGTTAACCCAGAGGAAATGTCAGACCTTGTTGAGAAGGAAGGGTTTTTAGAAGTAAAAGCCGTTCATGGAGAGACTTGTTATGGAACAAGCATTGATGCGATTGCATCTGTTATCAATAGAGGTAATCATCCGGTAATGGAAATTGATGTTCAGGGAGCGTTAGAGCTGACTAGAGCTGTACCAACTTTGCAACCTTTATTTGTGCTACCGCCTAGTTATAAAATCTGGATGGATAGACTTGCTTCCCGAGGAGGTATTAGTGAAGATGACAGAAAAAAGAGACTTCGAAGTGCTAGTATGGAGATTCAAACTGCTTTAGATCATCCTGCATTCGTATTAACTATTAACCGTGAGGTAGCAGAAACTGTCGAGGAGTTATTATCAGGGTATGACATGAGTCCTGAGGCTAGAACCGAAAGAAGAAAATTAGCAGCAGAGCTAAAAAAATCTGTTATGGATGCCTCATAAGGATCGCTGAGCAACCCTAGATCATTAGCACTCTTGACTCTATAGTGCCAATAGTGAGATAATTACTCGAAATGACTGAACGACAAGAGAAGATATTACTGGCCATAGTGGAAGAATATGCGGAAGTAGCCAGCCCCGTTGGTTCTCAGATGTTAGCTAAAGTATTTGACGTTTCTAGTGCAACTATTCGCGCTGAGATGGCCGAACTTGAAAGTAAGGGCTATATTGAACAACCTCATACTAGTGCTGGACGTATACCGTCAGATAAAGGTTACAGGTATTATGTCAATAAGACTGCTAATAGTGAAACAGAATCAGGCTCGAATGTTGGAGCCGACCGTGCACTAACCGCGCGTATTGGTAGTGGCAGTGTTCCAGACCGTGCTATCCGCAATACAGTTGATACATTAGTAGAACTAACACAGAATCTAGGGATTGCAACAATAGGAAAGCAATTGTACATGAGTGGGTTGTCTAATTTGTTTGGTCAACCAGAGTTTATGCAACCAGGCCAAGTGCAAGAGGTTGCACGATTATTAGATAATTTAGAGCCATGGCTTCGCGAGGCAGCGCCAAATAAACCTCTCAGTGTGTACATAGGTAAAGAAAACCCAATTGGAAGAAATAGTGGTTGCTCATTAATTATAAGTAAATTTAGTAGTCCATATTCAGACAAGAGTTTTATAGGTGTTCTAGGACCTACACGGCAAAGCTATAAAGAAGTAATGAGCTTGGTAGAAAACGCAGGAAAAATGCTAGAGGATGCTCTCCATGCTTAATAATTGTGATATAAAAATTGTAAGTTAGGGATAATATGACTAAGAAAAAGACAGAAAAAGTAGACTATAAAAAACTAGCTGAGGAATTAGCACGAGAAAACGCATCATTAAACGAGGCTGTATTGCGTGAGCGGGCAGATGCCATGAATGTTCGCAAACAAGCTGAACTAGAAAAGGCTAAAATGGGTGGATTCTTTAAGACTTTAGTCGTAAAAGAACTATTGCCGGTAATCGATAATTTTGAACGCTCTTTGAAATCGGTACCGCCAGAACTAGAGAAAAATGTCTACATCAAAGGTATTCAAGGTATTAATAAGCAATTTAAAGATACGCTAGCCAAGCTTGGTGTGGAGCGTATAAAAACTGTAGGTGAGCATTTTGATCCGGAGCTACATGAAGCCGTAACAATGGAGGAAGGCGACGGAAAACACGAAATAATATCTGAAGAATTACAAAGTGGCTACAAAATGGATAAAGAGGTTCTGCGTCACGCGATGGTCCGTGTAAAGAGCTAGTTCTATGGGAAACTACAACAGAATGTTACCGGGCGGAGATTTAGAAAGAATAGGCGCAGGAAATTGGGATTTAATGGATAAGATTATTAAGGTTCGTGCACTTCTACCACCTTTTTTTACTCCAGAACAACAAGGAGCAATGGCGTGGGAAGCTGGTGATTTTGATGCAGCCAGATTTGCTTTTGGAGTTGCTGATAAAATTGCAGAGCTAAAAAAATTAGCACTCTAAGGAGTACTTAGAGTGTCAATTATTTATACCTTATGGCTACTAATGACATGACGCTAGCAAATATTTTCCAGTTCCTCCCTTGGCTTTAGCCAAAGTTAGAACAGTAAAATTTCACAATCGTCACCCCAGTAGCATCCATAAAACATAAAAATTAGCACTCTAAGTACTTGACTGCCAACTATGGTATGATAGAATGGATTTAGCACACTGATAACCGGAGTGCCAATTATAGAAAAATTAGGTAAATAACAACAAGAAAGGGGAGTTTCGTAAGCTCTGAAGGAAAAAGAGCAACCGGAACAGGCGATTCATTCGACTGTCCCGCGCGATGAGAAAAAACCATCAGGGTTTTGTCTCATAAAGCGAAGCGTAATTATTATGGGAAAGATAATAGGAATTGATTTAGGAACAACAAACAGCGCAATGGCTGTAATGCAGTCTGGTAAAGCTGAAATTATTGCAAATAGTGAGGGAAACAGAACCACACCAAGTGTAGTTGCTGTAAATAAAAAGGGTGAGAGACTTGTGGGTCAGGTGGCACGTCGTCAACAAGTGACAAACTCCAAGAACACAATTTATGAAGTAAAGCGCTTAATTGGTCGTGACTGGACAGACAAAGAAGTCCAAAAAGATATCAAACTCATGGGCTATGAGATGGTAAAGAGCGGTAAGGGCGTTAAAGTTAAAATGGACGACAAAGAATATAGCTCTGAGGAAATTAGCGCAATGATCTTAGGTAAGCTAAAAAGTGATGCCGAAGCATTCTTGGGTGAACCAGTATCTGAGGCAGTCGTTACTGTTCCAGCATATTTTGATGATTCACAGCGGCAGGCTACTAAAGATGCAGGTAAAATTGCCGGACTAGAAGTAAAGAGAATAATAAATGAGCCTACAGCTGCTGCTCTAGCCTATGGACTAGACAAAGAAGGCAAAAAAGACGAGAAAATTGCTGTTTACGATCTAGGAGGCGGTACATTTGATGTATCAATTCTAGAGTTGGGTGACGGAGTGTTTGAAGTTAAAAGTACCAATGGCGATACTCATTTAGGCGGGGCAGACTTTGACCGTGTGATTGTAAATTATCTTGCAGAAGAGTTCAAAAAAGAACACGGAATGGATATTACTGACGATAAAGCAGCAATGCAACGTCTACGTGATGAGGCAGAGAAGTCAAAAATAGAGCTATCTACAGCTCAAGAAGTCAATATTAACTTGCCATTCTTGACGGCAGACGCTGAAGGTCCTAAACACTTTGAACACAAACTTTCTCGTTCTAAGCTCGAGGGATTGGTTGGAGATCTTGTTGATAAGACTTCTATTCCATGTGAGAAAGCACTGAAAGATGCAAAGGTTAAAGCATCAGATATAGATGCAATTGTGTTAGTCGGTGGTATGACTCGTATGCCAGCTGTACAGAAGAAAGTTGAAGAAATATTTGGTAAGAAGCCAATGCAAGGAGTTAATCCAGACGAGGTTGTAGCTGTCGGTGCAGCAATACAAGGTGGAGTATTAGCTGGTGATGTAAAGGATGTATTGCTACTAGACGTTACACCGCTATCTCTAAGTATTGAAACGATGGGTGGCATTGCTACAAAGCTAATTGAAAGAAATACTACAATCCCTAGTTCTAAGAGTGAGATTTTTTCTACAGCAGCTGACAATCAGCCGCAAGTTGAAATTCATGTTACCCAGGGTGAACGTGAAATGATAGCTGATAATAAATCTTTAGGTAGATTTACGCTAGACGGTATCGCACCAGCACCACGTGGTACACCACAGATCGAAGTAACTTTTAACATTGATGCAAATGGAATATTGAATGTTGTCGCAAAGGACAAAGGAACTGGTAAAGAGCAGTCAATTACGATCCAAAACAGTGGAAATCTTGATAAGGACGAAGTAGAAAAGATGGCTAAAGATGCTGAAGCCCATGCTGAGGAGGACAAGAAGAAGCGCGAATCAATAGAAGCTAGAAACGTATTAGAAAATAGCGTCTACCAAGCTGAAAAATTCGTTACAGAGAATAAGGAAAAACTATCCGATGAGGACAAGAAAACTTTAGAAGATGCATCTAAAGAAGCCAAAGAAAAGTTATCTGACGAAAAAGCTGATAAGGAAACTTTAGAAACAGCCGCAAAAGAGCTATCTGACAAGATGATGCCGATTGGTGCCAAGATATACGAAGAGGCTGCAAAGGAAGAAGAAGCTAAAGCTAAAAAAACAGATGACAAAAAGGATTCTAAAAAAAAGAAAGGAAAAAAAGCCGATAAAGATAAAGATGAACCAGTAGAAGGCGAAGTAGTCGACGATAAAGAGTAATATCCTTTACTTACGGCTATTAATAAATAAACAAGGGCCTAAACGTGAGCCCTTGTTTTATTGTTTTTGTCTTTTCGTATTCCTATTATAATCATCAGATGTCATATTGGAGGTTTCTTGTAAATTGCATTTTTGAAATCTGCGTAATATTAGACAGCAGGAGTACTAATAGGGGTGTTTCTGGTATTATTCATGGTATATGATTGTAGATAAGCTAAAACACTACTATAGAAATACAAAAGAGTACTTCACAGCAAAACCAAAGATGTTGATACCAGTTGCCGCATTGGTTTTTTTAATATTGTTTACTATTTTTGAGAGCGGTAGAGCAATATACTACCAAAAATCGGTTCGTAATTATAAAAATTCCGTAGCTGTTTTAGACATAAGGGATACAGTAGACAAACTAAATTTCGTGACTCAGGATAATCCACCAGCTATTTATTGTGATCTACAACTTGAAGGCTTATTGCAGGAGAATAATGAAGCATACCAACAAATAACAGAGAATAATCAGCCGGGTAATCTTGTATCTAAGCTAAGAGAGCAAGTAAAAAATGCAGGTTCACCACCAGCCTTTAACTCTATTTTGCAGTTCGTTCCCAACGTACGTCATGCTCGTGATACTAGCCAAGAAATACATGGTGCTATAAAAAATATCTCTAGTTTAACAACTTTTGATGTTCGATCGGAATATTGTATTAATTTATCTAAGGTTTTAAGTAAAGTGTATTTTTTACCAGACATAGACAGCCCTGAAGGTGTCAGTGCATTGTCAGTAGGTCAATTAGAGAATTTTCAAGTCAACGTTAGTCAGGCGCAAAAGTCTTTACTTATTATTACTCCTCCACCAATGTTTACCGAACAGCATATAGAAATTAACAATTTACTAAATACTATCGCTCTTAACTTGCGAGAAAATGCCTACAAATATGATGAGTTTAGCCGAAGAATCGAACAAGATGTGCAATTATTAGATAAAACCCTAGATGATATCAGAGCTAAGTCAATAGACTTGCAGTCTCGCCCAGGTCAAATAGCAATTCAAGCAAAAGTATTAGAGTAACTATCTTACAGAGTTTAACCTAGAGATAGATAATCCTAGCAAGAAATTTTATATGTTAGCGACAAGACCATTTTGCAAATTGATTATCATTATTAGCAATTCTACAACAGTATACTAAGCATATAAAACGTATAATTATTAGAATGAATCAAACATTAGCACTAGCAATTTTAGATAATGGACATTCTGTATTTTTGACGGGTCCAGCAGGTTCTGGGAAGACATACGTGCTGAACAAATTTATTAAAGATGCAAGGGCTGACGGGAAGTACGTTGCTGTGACAGCGTCTACAGGCTTGGCTGCAACACATTTGGGTGGTTCGACAGTGCACTCCTGGGCAGGTATCGGCATTGCCGACGAACTAGGCAAAAGAACCGTCGGAGATATGAGTAAATCTAGGGTTGATCAAATTGGTAAGGCAGATATTTTAGTAATTGACGAGGTATCAATGCTCCATGATTTTCGTTTAGATATGATAGATAAAGTCTGTCAACAGGTTAGAGCGGATTCAACACCTTTTGGTGGCTTGCAAGTTGTGTTGTCAGGGGATCTGTATCAGCTTCCACCAGTAAACCGACAAGATGCAAGGCAAGGTGGTTTTGTAACGAGTTCTGAGGCGTGGCAGACATTAGATCCTGTCGTGTGCTACTTAGAGGAGCAACACAGGCAAGAGGATGACCAGTTATTGGAGATTTTAACTGCGCTTAGGGATAATGATCTACGTCGCCGTCATGCTGAGGCCTTAATGTCTAGAAAAGTTGTCCGAACACCATTTGATGACCCAATAACGGAACTTTATACCAAAAATATTAATGTAGACTCAGTAAATAACGCCAAACTTGAGGCTATGGAAGGTGCTTTGCATGAATACGAGATGATTAGCACGGGCCGTAAAAACGCCATAGAATCACTAAAACGGTCTTGCCTTGCGCCAGAAATTCTAGGGCTTAAAAAGGGCGCTTTTGTTATGTTTGTAAAAAATTCTCAAGATAAGAAATATGTTAATGGCACGCTTGGGGTCGTTGAGAGTTTTGATAAGGATACTGATTATCCGACAGTCAAAACACGCAACGGTAGATTAATAAAAGTTCAGCCAGATAGCTGGGAGATGCGCGACGGCGAGAAAAAAGTTGCTTCATTGACTCAGTTGCCGTTAAGGTTAGCGTGGGCAATAACTGTTCACAAAAGCCAGGGCATGACGCTTGATGCCGCACACATAGACCTTAGCAACGCTTTTGTTCCGGGAATGGGGTATGTTGCACTTTCACGCGTTAAGAGCCTAGACACATTAACGCTTGGAGGGATAAATCGTACGGCTTTAATGATGCATGAAGAAGCTCATTTGCTAGACGAAACATTACGGAGAAAATCAGCAGGTGACAAAAAACGATTAGAAAAATTGGAAGAACCGTACCTGAAAAACCGAAATAAAAAACAAGAAAAACGAAAAACGAGCTCTAGTGTGTCTTGGCAAGCAAAGCTGGAAAAGATGCGCAAAGGATACCCAAATGCCTACAAGCCATGGAAAGAAATAGAAGATTCAACTCTGCTTAATTCTTGGGCAGAAGGCAAGACTGTGAAGGAAATGTCCAAAACTATGGGTCGTCACGAGGGGAGTATTCGTGCACGCTTGAAAAAACACTTCGGTGATGACCTATTTAAGAAATAAAAAATTGTTGGCACTCGTGCACTCGAAGTGCTAAAATGGAAGTTATGGCAAAAAGAGATTATTACGAAGTTTTAGGCGTCGATAAAGGCGCATCAGATGATGAGATAAAAAAAGCCTTCAGGCGTAAAGCTGTAGAATTACATCCCGATAAAGAAGGTGGTGATGAGGCAAAATTCAAAGAAGTTGGTGAAGCATACGAAGTCTTAAAGGATTCTCAAAAACGCCAGCGTTATGATCAGTTTGGTCATGCTGGTGTGGGTGGAGCAGCAAGCGGTAGAGGAAACCCGTTTGGTGGTCAAGGTCAAAACGTTCAATTCGATTTTGGAGATATAGGTGGATTTGGTGACTTATTCGGTAGTTTTTTTGGCGGTGGACAGCAGTCAAGACGGAAGCAACCGGCGCGTGGACACGACATTGAAATGTCGTTGGAACTAGACTTTGAAGAAGCAATTTTTGGAGTAGAGACAGAAGTAAAGCTTAATTTGAACGATACTTGTGATCATTGTAAGGGTACTACGGTAGAGCCTGGTCATGATTTGAAAACCTGCCCAACTTGTAAAGGTTCTGGGCAAGAGGTCAAGGTGTCGCAGACAATTTTTGGTAATATTCAGCAAGCCACTACCTGTCACACTTGCAAGGGCAAAGGCAAAGTTCCAGAAAAAGAGTGCACAGTCTGTAAAGGAACAGGGGTACAGCGCAAGGAAAAGAAAGTCAAAATCAAAGTTCCAGCGGGAATTCACGACGGAGCAATTATTCGCTTGAGTGAGTACGGAGAAGCAGTTGCTAACGGTAAAAAAGGTGATTTATACGTCAATATAAGGGTGCGGGCTCATAAAGACTTTACACGGGAAGGCGACTTAATTTTAAGCAGAGCTCATGTAGACATGATTGGTGCGACTTTGGGTACAGAAATCGAAATCGATACAGTTGATGGGCCAGTTACCATGAAGGTACCAGCTGGCACGCAGAGTGGCGCTGATTTTAAGCTTTCAGGACACGGTGTACCTCACTTGAAAAAAGATACTAGAGGGGCACATATAGTGACGATTATAGTTGATACGCCTACTAAGTTAAGCAAACAACAAAAAGAGCTATTTAAGCAAATCAAAGAGTCAGCCAAAAAAGGCTGGTTTAAATAGAGTAGAGCTCATCTCAAAACCCTCTCCATTCTGTAAAAAACATTACAGGCAATATTTCTGATTTTTGATCCACAGTGTAGCGGCTATCTACTCCGTGTTACAAGAAATACAGTAATATTACTCTGTAATCTTTCTTTCGAAAGCTAAGAGGGCTATGAAATAAGCTCTAAAACGGTTATGATTGGCATAATGTCTCAAAATAATCAAAAAAACACGCAACAAGGCTTCATCACCATGATCATATTGATGCTAATTATACTTGGCGCCGTTCTGTATTATGCCTATACAAGGGTACTAAGCAATTAATACTTGCGTAAATATACAAAATAAGCTATAATATATGTGTGAATCAAACAGAAAAATTGCCTCAAACAGGATATAAACAAAGTCGTACAGACTTTAAAACATCAATTGATAACCCATTTATGTATCCTGGATTACCTCCAGAGTACAGCTTCACAACTGATGGTGTAGATGTACTTAAAACAACTGTAAGTGTGGATGAAGATTCTAACGAAGTAAAGTTTGCTATTACAGACCCTAAGACTGGTATGATGACTAATTTAGATGACTACTTAGAACAAATGAACTTGCCAAAAATGGGGGACAGGATCCCAGTCATAGCTTATGGTGCGAACGCTAATCCCGGGTCTCTATTCAATAAGTTTAATTATGCCAAGGAGGGGGATTTGAGTTTGCTAGTAGTACCCGTCATTAAGGCTACTAGAGTAGGCTCAGAAATTGCCTGGTCGAAGAAATTGGGAGCCAGGGGACGTCAATATGCAGACATGGTTACTAATGAAGATGTTGCAAATACCGAAGTATCAATAGCGGTTAATTTTCTAACGCATGATCAGCTTGCGATTATGCATTCAACAGAAAAGGAATACGATATTGTAGAACAAGGTGAGGTTACACTAGAAGGTGGTGTAACAATTCCAGGATTTTATTACTCAGCGACTAATGGCGAAGTATATGGCTTAGACGGTAAACCTGTAGCTCTTTCAGCAATTAAGTCAAAAAATAGGATAGGTGAGCAGCATACAGCTGAATCTTCACTCCAGTCAGTAATTGATAAATTAGACCTGGGTACTACGGCAGAGGAGTTTATGGAAGTGTACCAAAGCCTAACCGATAAAGAGAAAACTGATGTTAGGGAAAAAGTTTATAATTTAATGGAAGAAGGCGGGTTTAGCTATGCGCATGAGCGACCTTCAGACGCTAAAGTTCACGAGTGGTCATTTAATTCTTTACCGACTTTCAACCAGCTAATGTATGGTTACGAATATACAGGAGTTCAGGGACGACTTTTTACGAATGATTTGATTGTTAATGCCGTGAAGAGATCTTTAGTTGAGAAAGTTCTTAGAAGGTAGTATACGAATGCTTTGCTAGTATATACTAGCCGTAGTTATGACAAAAATTTTATACGATAAATATATTAAGATTGTGGGAATTGGTCAGACGCCCTGGCAAAGATTTGGTCCACAATATTGGTTTGATAATTATAAGATAGTGTGTCAGGATAATTTAGAACTAACCTCTGATTTTTATGGGATTGATATTTATTCATTACCGAAAGACTCTATACGAAGCGGTAAATCTAGAGAGTCCCTACAGTTACTTGTAAATTCTGATTGGTTCCTAACTTTGTATACTAGACAATTAGCAACGTACAGATTTCTGGCATATAAACCGCTATCATCAGATAATATAAATAGACAAAAGTTTATTGCAAACGACCTATCTATTGGCCTAAAATATGAGAACAAGAAAACAGTAAGAGAAATATTAAGTAATAAAGTAAAGTTTCCTAAGTTTGAAACTTACCTTGTTGCTGACCTTGAAGAACTTGCTCCATTTAGTTTACTGCGAAGGAAGTATGGCGTATTTGTAGTGCAAGACGAGATGCTGTCTTCGGGCGTTGGTACATATATCATACGATCAGAAAACGACTACATGGATTGTATAGATGCTCTTAAGAGTTATGGACGATACGTTGTGATTTCACAATTTTTGAAAGGTTATGATTTGAGCATACAATGCTGTACGACTAAATACGGTGTTTTTACAGGGCCAATACAAAAGCAGCTTGTTGACAGTGCACAACTAGGAAACAAAGAAATAAAAGGAGTTGAAAAATACAATGGTGTAATAATAGATAGTGAATACGCACACGTGATAGGCCATGAAAATGTAGAAAAGCTAAAGATGTACGCAAAAATTGTTGGTGAGCAGATGCAGGGTGAAGGTTTCAAGGGTATCTTCTCTATAGATGGATATTACGATACAAAAATGAAAGAAGTTTACTTCTTAGAAGTAAATCCCAGAATGACTGGAGTCACTCCTGTTTTTAATTTAACACAGAAAGATGCCGCACTTCCTTTGCCGTTGTTGCATATACTTGAAGTAGGCAACTACGAATATTCCATCGAGGAATTGAATAAAACTGATTTGAATGTTAAATTGCGCAATACGTCAATGATTATTATCCGGTCTAAATCGGATACTCCATATATTCAAAAGAGCTTTGTTAAATCTGGTAGTTACGATGAAAGGTATCGTTTTATTTCGAAAGATATTGATCTACGGCGAGACAAGTACACTGTTCAAATATTTGTTTCCCCTGGAATGGTTGTTAGCCCCGGAGACAAACTAGCTCAAGTTTTCATCTTCGATAACGTTGAAGACACCACAGGCAATCTTAAACCACAATATCTAAAATTAGTACAGTATATGTATGGCTTAATTAGATAGCTAATAATCATGTTGACACATTATTACTTGAGTAGTAGTATACACGGATAACTAATAGTTAAAATAATTGTGTTTTAACAGATTAACCATGTCATTATTTAGAGAAGCAACACATAGAGATATAATATTGTTTATAAATGGTATAAGGCCTTCAACGATTGAGGCCATTGAGACGTATCGAAATAGGTATGATAAACCTGTTGAAGTACTAATTATAGTCGATCAGCGTAAGAAAAAATTGTTAGCTGAAGCAAAAGAATATTCAAAAAATAAAAAGGTAACGGTTATTTCATGCAACACAGGCATGCCTGTGCAAATAAAAGAAGCACTAAGGCCATACACTGAAAGACTGCTAGCTGTGTCAAGTCAGTTTGAAAACTCAATACCTGATCTAAAAAGAGTATTACCACACGTACCTTACTTAAATGGATCAACACATGATTCGTTAGAATGGTCAACAGATAAGATTCAAATGAGAAGAATGTTGAGAGCCCAAAAAAAATCTATTTCTCCTAGCTACACAATTATTGAGGATCTATCAGAAAAGTCTATTGAAAAAATTGAAAGAAAAGTGGGGTACCCACTAGTTGTTAAACCTGCAGGGCTAGCTGCTAGTATACTTGTGTCTGTTTGTTATCACCGCGAGGAGCTAGAGGAAACTCTAAAAACGACCTTTAAAAAGATTAATAAAATATACAAAGAAAAGCTTGGACGGGGTAAGCCTCAGATACTTGTAGAACAAATGATGGAAGGCACAATGTACTCAATAGATGGGTATGTAAATGATAGAGGTATTATCTATTGGAATCCACCAGTATATGTAAAGACAGGTCGTTCAATCGGTTTTGACGATTTTTTTGGTTACCAGCAGATTACTCCTACAAAACTAACTAAGCCAAAAATAGAAGACGCTAATCATGCTGCCTCAGATGCAGTAAAAGCTTTAGGTTTACGAAGCACAACTATCCACGTAGAACTTATGAAAACGACAAAAGGTTGGAAAATTATTGAGCTTGCGCCACGGATGGGTGGATTTAGACATACTTTATACATCTGGTCTTATGGGATTAATCATATTCTAAATGACATATTGATTAGAATTCCGCAAAAACCAGTTATACCGAAAAAGCGTAAAGGTTTTACGGCGGCGTTCAAAATGTTTGGTCGTACAGAGGGTAAACTGGATTCTATTAATGGCATAAAAAAAGTAAGATCATTAAAATCTTTTGTCCATTTAGATGTTATGAAAAAGAAAGGTGACACTTTGATGTTCGCTAAAAATGGTGGAGAAGCTGTTTTAAGGGTTGTACTACACAACAAAGTTCGCTCAGATCTACTGGCAGACATAAGGCGTATGGAAAAAGCGGTTCAAATAAATGTTAGCCCAAGACGTCGACCACCAGTTAATAAGTACGCAGAAAACATCCCGAAACTTTAGGATTAAAGTATGAATCAAGCAGACAAAGAGCAAAAACATCCGAGAGTTTGGCTAGCTGCGCTGTTGATACTGTTTGGCAGTCTGGCTGTTTTTGGTGGCGTTAGAGGTTTGTTGGACCCCAAAAGTAATTTGGTAGCTCCTAGAGGTAGAATTTCTGTAGAAGTAGTAGATAATGACACCACTCGGACAATGGGGCTGTCGGGACGAGAAGATTTAGGGCGAAACGATGGTATGTTGTTTAAGTTTGATGACTCTTCTGCTAACCGCTGTTTCTGGATGAAGGATATGAACTTTCCTTTGGACATTATCTGGCTGGATCAAGATAAAAAAGTCGTACACATAGAGAATAATGTTGCACCCGAAACATATCCACAATCTTATTGTCCTGATGAGCCGGCAAAGTATGTGTTAGAAGTTAATGCGGGAAGAGCTACGGAGCTTGGTATTACAGATAACTCTGTTAGTCTTCGTTTCTAAGGGGCATTCTGACAGAAAATTATGCTAGACTAGAGACATGACCACCCTTGTTATAACAGGATTGTTACTTTTGCTCTTGCCACTTGGGTTATTGTTTGTCTTCAGCACAAATGCTGGTGTGATGTTCTTAGCAGCATGTGCTGGTTTAGTTCTGCTTGGTAGTTTAGACCCGACAGTTGTGACTACTGCAGGTTCTGTGGTGCCTGGAGAGGGTGAAGCCTATATCCGGCTTAGTGTTGTTATGCTTTCTATATTGTTAGCTGCGATGATGTTTAAGGGTTCTGTAAAGGGCTCTACATTATTTTTACATGTTGGTGTGATTGTATTCTTGGCCGGGACACTATGGGTTCTTTTGCCTAATGCAACAGGTGTATCTTGGTTACTTGATAGTTCAAAGGAACCGATCTGGAACGATTTGAACGAATTCAAAAGTTTAATTATCGCAGCTGGATTTAGCTTTAGTTTACTTGCAGTTTTAACTAGAACGAAAGGTCATAGGTCTAGGCATTGACTTTTCATTAATTCTGAAGGATAATGACCCCTGTTACTAAAAAACCCATTCCTACTGTTGCTTGCAGCTTACCCATACAAAGAGAGGATTCTTTGGACGGAAGGAAGATAAAAACTTGTTTTAATGATTGTAAACAAAAAAGTAACATTTTTGTTTACATAAAAGAAGCAAAGATTTTGTCGGGGGTCCATAGCTCAGCTGGTTAGAGCACCTGCCTTTTAAGCAGGGTGTCGTGGGT
>CAZKAL010000008.1:0-21372 GCA_964550995.1 uncultured Candidatus Saccharibacteria bacterium
GCGCGAGTGGCGGAATTGGTATACGCTCAGCACTTAAAATGCTGTGCCCACAAGGCGTGCGGGTTCAAGTCCCGCCTCGCGCACCAAGAAAGATGTCGAGCTATTGCTCGATTTTTTTCTTGGCTGGGCGGGCGTGGGCTTGTACACAAACCCAAAAAGGCGTGTGTGAGAAATGCCTGTGGCATTTCGCAAGGAAGTCCACTCTTGAAAACTTGTTTTTTAAAGATGTGGCTTCGGGCCTGCCAGAGGTAGGTTCAAGTCCCGCCTCGCCCACCATCAAAACAGACCCAAAGGGGTCTTTTTTCTTGGCTAGACGAAATGGTGGTTTAATCTTTGGTAGAGACTGTGATTTCTTGCATTTATTGATAGTTAGGAGTATACATTGAATTAGCTTAAGTGAAATAAAAAACATGACAGCAATAATAAACCATCAACCTTATCCAGGAGAACATGATCCTACTGTTGTTGATGCCGCTGTTGATGTCGCCGATGTTAAAAATGATACCGATGATGAATTCAAGCTTATAGTTACCGGACTTGGTTCAATCGGACTAGGGGGTTCTGTTGAAGACCAACCAGTTTATTCTCATCTTGATCCTGCCCCTTTGATAAAAATGATGAGAAAGTATGTAGAAAAACACCCTTATTTACCAGGAGTTTGGAGTCCAGAGAGCAGAACAGATTGGCCTACTGTATCTGAAGAAGACTTCAACGGCCCTAATAACCCACAGATTCAATAATCTACTGTGTTTGAAGAGCTTTCTGGCAGGTTGTTTTAGCTTCACCTTCTAGTGAGTCACAGGCAGTATCTGGCAACTTGAAATCTCGTGCTTTTTGTATTAAGTCGGTATTATCAAAAAAATTAACATCGCTCGGTACTGCAAACATCGACTCATCTACACTCCAATCACTACAGTTGAAATCGTATTCTTTATTGTTTTTAAAACTGTCGTTATTTGTTTCGCTACTGTCTGTTATAGCAGTGGTGTCTACCTTGTATCCTTCCTTTTTTTCTTTGTCCCATACGTATTGAGTGTTGTTAACTTTAAGGACGTTGCTTTGGTAGACGTTTCCGTCAGTTTGAGTGGCAGTAAAATCCCCAAACATTTTGCCACCAGCGAAGTAAGCCGTCCCTTGGTTGCGCACACCAGTATCGTCCGTATTATCATAAGTACACTTAACACTTTTCCCCTCGGCTAGAAGTTTATCTATAGTTGAATGTGTTAGCGATTCAACATTGGACGTGTTGTTATTACTCGAGTTTTTGGTAAATACTATTGCTCCGATTACTAGAAGTACAATAATTGCTACCACAATGTAATTTCTTTTCATTTTAAAAATCCCTCTTTTATACCTTTATTGTACTACTATTGGTTAATATTCGTACTAGATACAAACTGCTGACTCCTATATAATTATCTGTAAGATGAGTGATGAAAAGAATAAGTTTTATATAGCCACGGCAATACCATATGTAAACGCTAAATTACATATAGGGCATGCTGTTCTACATCTTTATGCTGATGTTTTAGCGCGGTATCACAGATTATTGGGTGAAGATGTAATATTTTCTGCGGGTGCTGATGAACATGGCGGTAAAATTGCCGAGGCAGCAGAAAAGGTCAATAAAACTCCTCAAGAACTGGTAGATGAGATAACAGCAAGTTTTAGGAGCGGATTAGAGAAAATAGGGATTAGTAACGACCGTTTTATAAGAACAACAGATGAAAATCACGAAAAGCGAGCCGCTATAATCTGGAAAAATCTCGAAAAAGACATCTACAAAAACAAGTATGTAGGTATGTATTGTGTAGGTTGTGAGGAGTTTAAAACAGCGGCGTATGTCAAAGATACTAATGGACGATGTCCAAATCATGACAGGCCATATGAAAAAGTCGAAGAAGAAAACTATTTCTTCCGGCTTAGCTCCTATAACGAAAGAATTAGAGCAGCGATTGAGACTGGCGCATTTGAGGTGAAGCCAAAATCACGGCGTAATGAAATACTAAGTGTTATAAACCAAGGGTTAGAGGATATAAGTATCAGTAGAACGGTTGGTAAGGTATCTTGGGGTATCCCTGTGCCGGGCGATAAGTCGCAGGTAATGTACGTTTGGTTCGAAGCCTTAATGAACTATATTACAGTTTTAGGCTATCCAGAGCACGCTGACTTTGAAAAATATTGGCCAGCTGACGTACAAGTTATCGGCAAAGATATCTTGCGGTTTCATGCTGCTATCTGGCCAGGAATGTTATTGGCGCTTGGGCTTCCATTGCCAAGTAAACTGTTCGTACACGGCTTTGTAAGTAGTAACGGTCAAAAAATGAGTAAAAGCTTAGGGAATGTTGTGGATCCGCTGGAACTAGTCGATAAATATGGGATTGATGCATTTCGGTACTATTTCTTGCGACACGGTCCAAGCAACGAAGACATTGATTTTACGATTCTGAAGTTTGAATCTGCGTATAATAATGAGCTTGCAAATGAGCTTGGTAACGCGGTGTCTAGAGTGGCAGCAATGGTCACAAAATACCAAAATGGCAATATTGGTGATATTCCTCCAGCCGAGCATGATATGGGGCGCTTTCAGGAAGCTATTGAGGAATGCCGATTTGACCGTGCACTGGAAGAAATTTGGGCTCAGATTAAAGGGATAAACCAGTACATTGAAGAAGAAAAACCATGGGTTATAGCTAAAGAAGACGATCCACAACACTTGCAACAAGTATTGGCTTATCTGTGTAGTTCACTTTTGGAAGTGGCAGAGTTATTGACACCTTTTATGCCAGATACTGCACAAAAGATTAATGATATTTTTAAGTCCGGTACAATCAAGCAACCAAAGGGCTCATTGTTCCCGAAAATTGAGATACAAGAACCACCTGAAGAGAAGTAGATTTTTGTGTTAAGTATGAAAAATACAGAAAAATTAGAACTTGTTGATACGCATTGCCATATCCATGACGATGAATTTAAGGAAAAGTTTGACGGTGTTAGTCCAGATGAAATGATCAGGGAAGCTCATAAAGCCCAGGTATCGAAACTGATATGTGTCGGTACTGATGTGAAAAGTAGTGAGAAGGCTGTTGATTTTTGTAAAAATAGAGATAAATGTTGGGTAGCAGTGGCCATACATCCACACGAGGCTGAAGGAAAGACAGACAAAGAATTAATAGAGCAGATCAGTAAAATTGAAAGTCTAGTGAGAGCGGACAAGGTGGTCGCTATTGGTGAATGTGGTCTTGACTATTTTTATCATGATGACCCAAAAACACACGCTTCGCAAGAAAGACTATTAAGGTTGCATCTGGACCTTGCAGTAAAGCACGAATTACCAATGATATTTCATGTTCGTGATCCAAAAGGTCATATGCAGGGAGAGCTTGGTCATGCATTTAAGGACTTTTTCAGAATAATTGAGGACTACAGTGGAATTAAAGGTGTAATGCATAGTTTTTCGGCGGGTGTTGATGAAATGGAGGGGGCGATAAAACGTGGATTTTTTATTGGACTAAATGGTATAATGACGTTTACGCGGGAGGCTTATCAGCTGGACGCTGCACGAAAGGTACCGATCGAAAAATTAGTACTAGAAACGGATGCACCGTTCTTGACTCCTAAGCCATTTCGTGGTAAAATGTGCGAGCCGAAACACGTGAGAGTGACGGCGGAGTTTTTAGCAAACCTGCGAGGTAAAAGCCTACAGGAGATTGCTAAGCAAACAACGTTAAACACACAATCACTGTTCGGGATATAACATAAGTGGAGATCAAAAGGTTTATGAATCCTTTAAAGTTATTACAAGATGGAATAGAGAAATTCGTTGGTATTCCTAATCCTGAGTATGTGGATCCGTCGGTTCACAATACTGTATCTGCTAGGCCATTTGATCTTAGAGTTGCAGGAGAAAAAGTAAACGAAGCCTTGGGACATATGTTGGATGCAGAAACTAAGGTCTCTAAATTAGCATTAGGTAATCAAGTTTTGCTGGGAAGAGTTACAGAACCCGTTCCCAATATAAAAAATGATCCAAGCGAAGAATCTTCTTATACCAAAAGAAGTGATAGAGTGTCTGTTGCTCGTGAGAGAATAAAAGGGATCCCCGGCAAAACAGTGCCATATAACTTAGTTCATCGTGAATCAATAGATGATTACGATTTAGCAGCTTAATTGATAAGATAGATTATGAATATTTTTACACACTTTTTTTCAAGTAAAAGTAATAAAGAAACTGTGCGTAAACAAGCTATTTTAAAGGATCTGATGCGACGAGAAGCTGATCTTAATAAAAATTTATTTGGTCCAGTACCTAAAGGGACTAAGAGAGACTTCTTTAACTTGGATAAGCACACCTGGATTTGGTATGAAGAATGGACGGATGATAGTGGACAACTGCAACAGATGACAACTCGTTATGTTGTTAGGCCAACTGAAATATTAAAGTCACAGAATGGCGGAGCGTACTTTAGATTAACGACTGACGAGGCTAAAAATTTTCAAAAAGCAACCGATAGCTATATTAAAAACGCCAAGAAAAATCTATACGCCACAAGCAATTCTACTGCGAAGGTATAGCTAAAGTGAGAAAAAGAACAGTATACCTGGATTACGCAGCCGCAACACCAATCAGCAAAACCGTTTTAGAGGCCATGGAGCCGTATTTTTCAGACATGTTTTATAATCCCTCGGCATTATATTTAGGGGCTCGAAAAGTTAAAAATGTACTAGAAGATGCGCGGGCTAGTGTTTCACAAAGTATTGGCTCGCGACCGAGTGAGATTATTTTTACGGCAGGGGGTACTGAATCTGCGAATCTTGCCCTTAGGGGTGTAATGGAAAATTTCCCAGAGGCCGAATTAATAATTAGCGCTGTTGAACACGATGCTGTTCGCAAGCCAGCTAAGCTGTATAACTCAAAAGAATGTCCTGTAGACAGTAAGGGTAGAGTTGATTTAGAGTCACTTGAAAAACTTATCAACGATAAAACCGTTTTGATTTCTGTGATGTACGCAAATAATGAAGTAGGTACAGTACAGCCGATTAAAAATATAGTAGAACTTGTTAAAGAAGTTCTAAAAATGCGCTCCAAGAAGGGCAATAAACTACCTCTTTATGTCCACACCGATGCCTGTCAAGCACCACAATATTTGGATGTTAATGTTGCTCGTCTTGGGGTAGATCTTATGACTCTAAATGGTGGTAAAATGTACGGCCCCAAACAATCCGGTATTTTGTATAAACACACCGGAGTACTTTTGAAACCGCAAATTTTAGGTGGTGGTCAAGAATTCGGTATGCGTAGTGGGACAGAAAATGTTACAAATGCTGTCGGAGTTGCTAAGGCTCTCCAATCAGCAATAAAGGACCGAGGGAAGGTTTATAAACACGCATCTGAGATAAGTAAATATTTTGTGTCAGAACTAGAGTCAAGGTATAACGCTAAAATAAACGGCAGTCAAAAACAGCGATTACCAAACAATATTCATGTGACTTTTGGTAGTGCAGACAACGAGAGAGTACTGTTCTCTTTAGATGCGCAGGGAGTCTGGGCAGCTACCGGATCTGCTTGTAGCGCAAGTAACGATGAAACGTCACACGTTTTGCAGGCAATGGGTATGAGTGATACAGAAGCACGGTCTAGCCTGCGTTTTTCTATAGGTTCAGAGACTACCAAGAGCGAGGTAGACTATACACTAAATGTCCTTGAAGTGGCACTTAAAGCGTAGTCAATAAAAACTATAACAATCCTAATTTAATATAAATAACTTTACTGCACCTAAAATCCAGCTTCAGACTGGTGTCTGACAAGCAAAAGCGTTATAATTGACTCTAAGGATTTAGTCCTGAACTATACATGATAAAAAAATTGAAAGAAAAACTATCTGCAAGACAAGTGATGTCCATAGTAGGACTTGCTCTTTTGATTGGTGTGGCAAAATACGGTCCGAGTCTTGCACAAACAATTACCCAAGGATACGCTGCTGATTCTACAATACAACGGGGTACGATTGTATCGATAAATTTGGATAATCCAAAAAAGGTTGAGCCAGCTACACTGGATAATAATGACAGATTACAGGGTGTTGTAGTCAGTAAGAACGATGCCTCTTTCACACTTTCATCAGAGGAACAAAATGTTTTTGTGGCTACTACAGGGAGATATGAAGTCTTTGTAAGCAATGAAAATGGTGTTGTGCAACCAGGTGATCTACTAACTGTATCTCGTGTTGCAGGCATTGCTATGAAGGCAGGCGAAAATGACTTGTATGTCATTGCAAAGGCGATAGGTGGATTTGATGGTCAGGCAGCAGTGTTGAGCACCACGACTATTGATGATGGAGGAGTTGATACTAAGGTTGCGATTGGTAGAGTACAAGCAGACATTGGTGTAGCGGGTAATCCACTGTTTAAACCTAGTCAAGCAAATCTGCCAGGATTTTTAGAAAAAATAGCAGAAAATATTGCTCAAAAACCAGTTAACCCAACAAGAATTTATCTGAGTATTTTTATATTTATATCTGCTGCGGCAGTATCTGGTACTCTGTTATATTCAGGTATAAGAAGCGGTATTATATCTATTGGGCGAAATCCATTGTCAAAGAAATCAATCACCAAGAGTCTAGTACAGGTGATATTAACTAGTGTAATTATTTTGTTGTTGGGTGTTTTTGGGGTATATTTATTATTAAGATTATAAACTTGGCGGTGGGGAGCGCTATTACAGAAATAACGTGAGTTTTGGATTACTAATAGCCATTATTGTTGTGATACTAGGTGCCACAGGTGTGGTTCTTGGGCTTATAATGCATCCACCTAAAAAACGAACCAAAAAATCAAAAGTTAAAATGAATGATCTGACAGACATGGCAAAAGAGGATGTCGATCATATTTTTAATGACGAGTTTCGTGAGGAATTACGTAACAGGGGTAGACTTCATTTCGAAAAAGTTATTAGTGAAAATGCCATGTTCTTGCAACAGGACTTGCGGTTAACAACATCTCAGCTAAACGAATTCATGAAGGGCGAAATAACAACGGTCTTGAAAGAGGAATTTTCAAAATATGAGGAGTCAATTAACGATGCAAAACAACTTGCCATCGAGTCGATTGAGAAAACACAATCTACTATTGAATCGCAGAGAAAGCTCCTAACTGAACAATTAGCAGAGCAATTACAGACTGAAAAAAGTAGAAGCCTTAGTCGTTTTGAAACACATATGGCAGATATTGTAAACCATTACGTATTAGAAGCTGTGGGTGAGCAGATTGATTTGAGCGAACAACTAGAATTCATTTTGTCTCAAATGGATAGGAATAAAGAGGCGATCATAAAAGATATTCGCGACGGAGCTTAAAGAGATATGCAGGAAAGCATCACTATCCCAAATAATATTGTTAGTCCTACGGATATAGCACGATTAGTTAGAGAGATTGAGTCCGTTGATATCTTTTTTCGTGATGCTGCAATAAGACAGTCTGGTGAGACGAATGCTTTGCCAAGGCTTAGTAAGCTGATGGATCAATTAGTAGCCGATAATCAGTTAAATTTATTGCAAGAACCCGATAGAGTTAGAATTTCATCGTCGCTTCAGAAACTACATACATCGGCACCTGTTATGCATATAAGTTTTAGCGTTGATCCTCCTGGTCCATACGTTCAGAAAATCGTTGCCTGGCTAAGAGACAATATACATCCGCAAGTTTTAGTTACTGTTGGATTACAGCCAAATATCGGGGCAGGTTGTATCGTTCGTACCACTAATAAACTGTTTGATTTTAGCTTACGCGAGTATTTTACCGAAAAGCGAGAATTTTTTATAACAAAATTACATGATGCTATTTCAGACACAGGAACTGGAGCGGCAGCAGAATTAGCTGAAGCTCAGGCGGGTGTTCAGACACATGCTCATGTTGCTAGTGAGCAAAGACCAATTACGACTGATCCAACTACTTCGAATAATGCACCACAGAATCCAGTAGTAGCTACAACTTCTCAGTCTCCGGATACTCAACCAGCTACACCTATGCCAGCTCCATTGACAGAAGAACAGATGGAGGCTCCACAATGAGTTTAAAGACAGGAAATCAGCATTTTGATAAGCTAGTCGAGGCCAATAATCCTGTTGGAGAAGTTATCGGAGTAGAAAAATTCCTTGTTAGAGTAAAGGGTCTACACCCGTGTCGGATACATGCATTAATAATGTTTGATGACGGTAGTAAAGGGTTTGTACACCAAATATTAAAAGACTATGTGTTGGTTCTTCATCTTGGTGAAGTTGAGCTGACATTAGGTACAATTGCAGTTATACAACACGATAAATTAGTTAGTAAGGTTGGGAAGGATTTTGTCGGCAGAGTAGTAACAGTTACTGGCGAGCCTCTTGACGGTAAGGGTCCGATTGCTGCTGATGCTGTTTGGCCAGTTTTCAATAATGCACCGGCGCTTTATGAAAGAAAACTCCTAGATACTCAGCTTGAAAGTGGTGTAACTGCTATTGACGCATTATTTCCAATTGTTCGTGGCCAGAGGATGGCTTTGCTTGGTGACAGCAAGTCTGGGAAAAGTACATTAGTAACTCAGCTGACAATAAACCAAAAAAATACTGACCAGGTGGTGGTTTATGCAATGATCGCAAAAAGAAGCAGTGATGTTGACACGTTATTGGCGCGCCTGGAAGAAACTGGGTCGCTTGAAAAGGCAATTGTCGTTGTATCGACTATGTTTGAATCTTTGATTATGAGCTATATTGCACCATATGTTGCTTGTGCCATGGCCGAATACATGTGGCAAGAGTTAGGTCAGGACACGATTATTATCTATGACGATTTGACGTCACATGCCCATGCATACCGTGAAGTTGCGCTGCTCTCAGGGGTCAGCCCAGGACGCGATAGTTACCCTGGTGATATGTTCTATGCTCACTCTAGTTTGCTTGAACGTGCAGGACGCTTGGACAGAAATGGCGCACACTTGACTAGTATACCTCTAGTTAATGCAGCCGGTGGTGATATTACGGCTTACTTGCCTACGAACATAATGTCTATTACAGACGGACAATGGATACTAGACATGGATATATTTCGTGGAGGTGTACGCCCGGCGCTTAGCATGGGTCTAAGTGTGACACGTGTTGGAGGTGTGGGGCATAATATGCGCCAGAAAGCTCTAGCTGCACAAACCTTGAAAATGCTCGCAGCATACCGTCAAAGTGAAGAATTTTCACACTTTGGTTCTGAACTAGCAGTTGAGGCAAAAAAGGCTCTCGATACTGGTAAAAGAGTCTTTGAGCTCCTTACACAGAGTCCAACTGAAGTTTTTTCATTGGCATCCCAGCAACTAATGTTAGACATAACATTAAACCTGGAAGAAGGCGAGAAGCTAGATATTAGTCAGCTAATGCTAAACGTTAACGAGGTAGCATTAACTATGAAAGACGATAGTGATGAGTCTCATGCTAAAGCTCTAAAAGAGCTTAAGAAAAAATCTTTAGTTGAGTTAAAGGGTGCACCAAAACCTAAAGAAGAGAAAAAAGAACTACCAGAAGACGATAAGAAGGCACCGAAAGAAATTCCAAAAAAAGAAGAGGTCAAGAAATAGTATGAAGTATCTAGTATCTAGTATTATGTATGAGCGAAGCTCTGTTGTAGCTGCACTCACTACTCACTACTCACTACTCACTACTGAGACCGGAGGTCTCTTATGAGAAGACCAGTTGACATAGAGCGCGAAGAAAAATCGATTGGAACACTAGTCGAGTTAACGGGTGTATTTGAAGGTATAGCAAGTATGCGTATAGCCCAGATTAAGAATCAGGTATTACAAGCCACAGCGTTTTTTAATGATTTATGGGAAATATATTCACAGATTCGTGTTGATAACTTATTTAGATTTGGTCGTAGTCAGTCTGACGATACAGTGCTAGATAAAGATCTATACATTCTAATCACTGGTGAGGGTGGTTTTAGTGGAGATATTGACCAAAAGCTTATTAAAGTAATGCAAAAAACATACAGCAAAGATAAACACGACATAATAGTGATAGGCCACCACGGTGCTATGCAGCTAGCTCAGCGTGGTATCAGCTTTAAAAAATACTTCAAAATGCCTTCAAAAGATAAAAACATCAACGTATCTCCTATTATTAGATATGTGCAAAAATACGGGAAGACAACAGTTTACTACCAAGAATATATATCACTTATGGTGCAGGACGTTAAAAGGATTGAGCTATCTGCTGCTGTCCAAGAACAGGGAAAATCTAGTGAAGAAAAACAGAAAAATGAGATTATAACTGGAGAAAACACAATATTTGAACCGAGCATGTATAGTGTGATAGATCACCTAGAACGATCAATGTTACAGATAGCAATGAGCCAGCTAATTTTGGACTCAAAATTAGCGCAATACGCTAGTAGATTTAGGGCTATGACTGCGTCTCATGAACGTGCTGAAGAATCACAAGGAGACCTGCGCCTTGAGTACAACAGAAGTAAACGTGCAATAGCTGATCAACGGCTAAAAGAGATTATTAACGGAATGAGAAAGTCGAAGGTTACAGCATGATGGATCATATATCATATATCATATATCATATATCGTATAAGCCACATTTTACGACGATAGGAGATCAACTATGAGTTCCTGTAATTGTAGATTTGTAGCTAAACTTTCAACTTTCAACTTTCAACTTTCAATTCAAGCGACTTTAGGGAGCGAAGGATGAGTGTCGGTTACGTAACTTCAATTAAAGAGTTGGTTGTTCGGGTTCAGTTTGACAGCGATACTCCGCGTATTGGTGAGCTGGTAGTTATCGACAACGGAACAAACACAAATTTATTGGTTGATCATCTTGAACCTGGCGGGATTGCATTTTGCTTAAATGTGCGTTCTGATAAAAGTATCGAAAAAGGTATGGCTGTTAACACTACTGGCAAGGGCATAGAAATTCCTATAGGTGACCCAACGATTGGCCGTATCCTGGACGCTTTAGGTGGTCCTTTAGATGGCAAGCCAAAGATTGAGGGCGAGGGCATCAAAAGAAAAGATATTCTTAAACTACCAAAAAGAAATGAAGATTTTGAGATATCTAAACCAGAAATATTAGAAACGGGAATTAAAGTTATAGACTTCTTTACGCCTTTCGTTAAGGGACGTAAGATAGGAATTATCGGTGGTGCCGGTGTTGGTAAGACTGTTTTAACTATGGAGCTTATTAACAATATCGCCCAGACTGGTGGCGGTCTATCTTTCTTTGCTGGTATAGGTGAGCGTATTAGGGAAGGGCATGAGCTTTGGGATACACTGCGCGAAAATGATCTTTTGAAAAATACATGTATGTTTTTTGGGCAGATGAACGAGAATCCTGTTCAAAGGGCGCTAATAGGTATCTCAGCTACCGCAGGAGCAGAATATTTTAGGGATGAGCAGAATAAAGATGTGCTGTTCTTTGCTGACAACATGTATCGTTTTGTGCAGGCTTCAAATGAGCTATCTACTATTTTGGACCAAGTCCCGAACGAAGGTGGCTATGAAGCAACAATATTTTCTGATGTTAAGACGCTGCAGGATAGGCTAAGTTCTAATCAAAACGGTTCTATTACCAGTGTACAGACAATATATGTTCCAGCTGACGACCTTTCTGACCCCGCTGTTCAAATGATTCAGCATGAGCTAGATTCTACAATTGTGCTTTCACGAAAAATTGCCGAGCAAGGGATACGTCCTGCCGTTGATTTAAGCCGAACATCTTCATCTTTATTGACACCTGATATTGTAGGTGAGCGACATTACATGTTGAGCGTTCAAGTTATGTCTCTTTTACAGAAGTATGAATCACTGCGCGGAATTATAGCTATTATTGGTGAAAATGAATTATCACCGGCTGATAGAGCTGATTATGCAAAAGCTAAGAAACTAATTGAAAACTTTACACAGAATATGAATGTGATGACTAAGCATAACGGTATAGCGGGAGAGTTCTACACTCGAGAACAAACGCTCGCGAGTATTGAAGAGATAATTGTTTAAATGTATTTTAGGCGTAACGCAGTCAAAAGTAGGTAAAAATTATGGCCGACACTAAAGAAGAAAAAACAGAAAAACTAGGAAAATCTATAGCAACATCAGAGGCAAAAAAAGATAAGCCAAAAATTAGTAATGGTAAGATGAGGGTGAAAGTCTATTCGCCATATCAGGTATATTTTGACGAAGAAGCTACGAGCATCAGTGCAGTAAACGATACTGGACCATTTGATATTTTACCTCAGCACCATAAGTTTCTAACTCTATTATCACCCTGCGAGCTACAGATTGCCGCCAATAAGGGCGAAGAGAAAATCAAGATATCCCGCGGAATTATGTATGTCAAGGAAGACACAGTTACAGTTTTTCTAGACGTTTAAAACATTTTGGAACCAGAAAACAGCCTATTTTCGTAAGTTCATTATTAGTCGACAACTATATAATCAAATGATATTGATCCGGTTGCTGAGAGTGCCCCTACTGATATAGTAAATCCGGTAGTTGATCTACTACTTAGATAGTATGTTCCGATAGCAAGACTAGGACTTGACGTCACTGGTGTTATTGTTACATGTGGATTATCGTTAAAAGCTGTTGCAAACGTAACACTTGCTAGAATGCCGTTGCCGCCACCGGAGCCCTTATTTATTGTGACTGTGCCTGCTGTGTCAGTTCCGCTAATTGTTACTGTCCCACCAGACCCGGTTGCTGCACCGTTAGAGACTGTCGGAGTTGCACCACCAGCATCAATATGACGAGTAAATTGTATGTCACCGGTAACCGACAGAGCATCAACGGTAATTGAAGGTGCAGCTATTTCTCCACCAAATGTCGCTTTTCCGTTGACGGTTAAACCATTTTGAACCGTCAAAGTACCTTGGACATTAGTGTCACCAGCGATAGATAAACTATTAAGTTGGACTTCATCAAACTGGCTTTTACCAGAAACTGTAATACCAGGCAAGCTTAGATCACCACCAACTTTAATCGGGCCTGCTACGTCTAAACCACCACGCACTAGAACCTTTCCTGCAAATACTGCGTTGGATTCAACAGATAGCAACTGCTTAGGATCTCCCACAGTTGCTTCGTTACTGCTTAGGCTGTCAATCGCATCCTGAGTTAGCTGTTGAGGTACAACCTCACTTTGTTTAGCGGCTTCTTTATTGCTGGAATTAATAACAATGAATATAATGATCAAACTGATAACAGCCAACAAAATAAAACCCAAAAGATATACATTAAGTCGGCTGTTAAGCTTGGTTAACAGCCTTCCAATAGAGAACTTGTGATTCTTATTCGATTTTTTATCGTCTTTGTTGGTGTCCTCACCTTTTTCAGGAGTAGCAGTAACTTTAGTGTCCTGATCTTCTAGTGTATCAAGTTCATTGTTGGCATCGTTTTTTTGTTCCATATATTGATATAATGCTTCTGGTTACTTTAGCGTTTATTGTATAGTATTATCAGCGTAAAGTCACTATTAAAACCATAATCGATTTGTACATACTCCATTGTCGTGTAATACTAAACTTAGAAACGAGGAAGATATGGCATACCATCATCGTGTCAGTACTCATCATAGATCGAAGAGAGCCCGAAAAATAAAAAGATTCACTGTAGGTTTCACTTTGCTTATTATTATAGGGTCAGCGGTTATTGGAGTAGACTGGCTATTATCACAAATTAATAATTCTAGCGGTATAACTACTACGCAACAACACTCTACAGTTCAATCCGCCAATGTGACTGTTTACAGGACTAAGTATTTCCAATTTCAAGCTCCGGATGATTGGATATCTATAGCCGATTCTTCAAACGATAACAAATTTGTGTATGTCAGGAATGATGGGTCTATAGTATCTAGGCGTTTCAGTGTCTATATCAACAAAGCAGCCTTAAATATTGAGTCAGTACTGGATATGACAAGAGTTATTCCTGTTAATTATAATTCAAACGGGACCTTTAGTGAAATCGGTAGTGTATCGGATCACTGTAATGATAGTTGGCCGTCTGAATTACCTAGAAACCCTAGTAGAATTATTCACGATAATGTAAGTCTTGTGTGTTCACCAAGCTCAGCGCAATACAATGTTGTAATTGGAGAAAGAGACGGGGATGAAAAAATCGAGGCTACATTAGAAGATGGCGAGAAATTTACACTTACGCTAGTGTATAGTGATTTGTCAGCTTATCCTACGCCAGGTGATGTTAGAAGTATACTATCTAGTTTTAGGACGTTATAATATTACTATAATCAACTACGGTGGTTATGCTAAGATATGCTATAAAGGTTGTTCATGTTAAAGATGGGAAAAAGAAAATTAACCAAAGTAATACTATCCATGTTATTGATTGTTGCAGTAAACCCTAATCTTGTATGGGCGGTTTCCTCGTCATCAAATTACAGTATTGAGGAGTCTGCATTTAGTTCTGGCAGCAATATAACTCAGACATCAGCTAGCTATAGCGGTAGGGCGTCTGCGGGAGATTTAGGGATTGGTTTTTCAGAATCTGGGAACTATTTAGGTTTTGTTGGTCCGATATCTCCTGATCAAGAATTTGTAGAATTGAATATACCTCTTACAACTGTAAATATGGGAGTTTTAAATCCAGGGACTGCCGGTACGGGAACAGCAACTTTTACAGCAAGGGCATATTTGGACAGTAGTTATCTTATAATTACACCTAGAAATCCACCGTCTAATGGTGAAGGACATGAAATAAGCTCAATGACCAGTGCAACAACTTTTAATTCTACTTTAGAGCAATTCGGTATGAATTTGGTCGCCAATACTTCTCCGACTGCGCAAGGCGCTAACCCGTCCAGACAACCAGTTGATGATGGATTCTTCGCTTTTGGTGAAGCTGCTCCTGGTTATAATACAGCCGACAATTATCAGTATAATGCTGGCGACGTGATTGCGAGGTCTATAACTAGAGGGCACGGAGAAACCGACTATACGATTTCGTATATGATGAATGTAACTACTGTTACTCCAGCTGGTTTTTATTCAATGGAACAGGATTTAGTAATATTAGCGACATTCTAAAAAATACTAATAACAAAAACTGTGGATAACTATTAAAAAAGCATTTGCGTTTTAATTTGAACTCGTGGTATAAGTAGAGCGTAACAGTTTTAACAAAAAGAAAATAAAAAAGGAGAAATAAATGAGAAATTTCACTACGGCTTTTTCGTATAAAAGAGCCAGTGCAATCGCACAAGCGGCAGTTCTTGCCCTGGCTGCTTTTGCACCAGTACTATTAGTAACTAACGGAGCAAGCGCTGCTGGACAGCTCACGACTCGATATATCGATATGAGTGCTAACCAGACTAGCGAAGGTTCTGGTCGTGATGGTGGTGACGCCTTCGGTCAAGACGTTACATATCGTGTAAGTTTTAATGTTGATACCAGTGCTACAGTTGAAGGAATTGTTATTGAGTTTTGTGACTCAGCAACAGGTCCTATCATAGGGGATGCATGTACAGCACCGACAGGATTAAAGCTAGATATTACTGGTGCATCAACTGGTGATACTACAGCCTTAGCTTTTACTGAAGTATCAACACTTCTAAATGCTAACTGGGCGATCGATACAACAAACAGCACAGATAACCTATTAGTCATTTCAGATGCTACGACAACTGGTGATTCCCTAATAAAAGGCAACACCATAACTTTTGATCTAGGTACATCTGCAGCAGCAGATGGGATTGTTAACCCAACATCAGCAGGTACATTTTACGCACGTATTTTGACATATACCAATGATGTAACAGCAGCAGCATATGCATCAGCAACACCAGGTACACACGTGGATGATGGTGGTATCGCACTATCAGTTGCTAACCATTTGACCGTTACAGCTCGCGTTAGGGAAGTTTTAGAGTTCTGTATAGGTACTGAAACAGATAGTACATATGCTACCCGAGACTCAACTGATGATTGCACAAAGATCATCGGAACTGCCCTAGATCTAGGCGTAGTAGAAGCTAGTACTATTCAAAGAACATCAGATATTGATATAGCTAACGATGGTGTCGCCATGATACGTACCAATGCCCAAAATGGTGCAGCAGTCTACTACAAAGCCGAACAAGAGTCTGGTCTAACTAACGGTGGAGACGGTACTCTTAGAATAGCTGGTGTAGATGACTGTACTACTATTGCTAACGTTGACAACGTATGTTTCAACTCAGCTGGTGGTGATGTTACTAACCCAACTCAATCTGCAATAACTGCAAATACAGAGTTGTTTGGAATGACATTAACTAACCTTGACACTACAATGGGTGGTGCTACAGCTAATCTTAGTTGTGACCCAAACTATGATGGTGATGGATTATGTGGATCTGGTACAGCTACTGGTTACGCATGGGATCCAACAGGTGTCTTCGATACTATAGCTACTTCTTCAGGTCCAACTGACGACGAAGCAGTTAACATCGAATTCGCTGCCACAGCGTCACCTACAACACCAACAGGTTTGTATACAGTTACAGCAAACTTTGTTGCAACCCCAACATTCTAGTAAATAATAGAATAGGGTTAAAGAGCTCACTTCTAAGCGAGCTCTTTTTAATTGTGGATAACTTCTTAAAATTAAGTTGCAACACGGATGGAGTTTGTGGTTAAATATAAGAGCAATTACTAAAACAAAAACAAAAGGAGAAATATGAATATAAACAAAGGTACAACGGCACTAAAAAGAGCCAGTGCAATCGCACAAGCGGCAGTTCTTGCCCTGGCTGCTTTTGCACCAGTACTATTAGTAACTAACGGAGCAAGCGCTGCTGGACAGCTCACGACTCGATATATCGATATGAGTGCTAACCAGACTAGCGAAGGTTCTGGTCGTGATGGTGGTGACGCCTTCGGTCAAGACGTTACATATCGTGTAAGTTTTAATGTTGATACCAGTGCTACAGTTGAAGGAATTGTTATTGAGTTTTGTGACTCAGCAACAGGTCCTATCATAGGGGATGCATGTACAGCACCGACAGGATTAAAGCTAGATATTACTGGTGCATCAACTGGTGATACTACAGCCTTAGCTTTTACTGAAGTATCAACACTTCTAAATGCTAACTGGGCGATCGATACAACAAACAGCACAGATAACCTATTAGTCATTTCAGATGCTACGACAACTGGTGATTCCCTAATAAAAGGCAACACCATAACTTTTGATCTAGGTACATCTGCAGCAGCAGATGGGATTGTTAACCCAACATCAGCAGGTACATTTTACGCACGTATTTTGACATATACCAATGATGTAACAGCAGCAGCATATGCATCAGCAACACCAGGTACACACGTGGATGATGGTGGTATCGCACTATCAGTTGCTAACCATTTGACCGTTACAGCTCGCGTTAGGGAAGTTTTAGAGTTCTGTATAGGTACTGAAACAGATAGTACATATGCTACCCGAGACTCAACTGATGATTGCACAAAGATCATCGGAACTGCCCTAGATCTAGGCGTAGTAGAAGCTAGTACTATTCAAAGAACATCAGATATTGATATAGCTAACGATGGTGTCGCCATGATACGTACCAATGCCCAAAATGGTGCAGCAGTCTACTACAAAGCCGAACAAGAGTCTGGTCTAACTAACGGTGGAGACGGTACTCTTAGAATAGCTGGTGTAGATGACTGTACTACTATTGCTAACGTTGACAACGTATGTTTCAACTCAGCTGGTGGTGATGTTACTAACCCAACTCAATCTGCAATAACTGCAAATACAGAGTTGTTTGGAATGACATTAACTAACCTTGACACTACAATGGGTGGTGCTACAGCTAATCTTAGTTGTGACCCAAACTATGATGGTGATGGATTATGTGGATCTGGTACAGCTACTGGTTACGCATGGGATCCAACAGGTGTCTTCGATACTATAGCTACTTCTTCAGGTCCAACTGACGACGAAGCAGTTAACATCGAATTCGCTGCCACAGCGTCACCTACAACACCAACAGGTTTGTATACAGTTACAGCAAACTTTGTTGCAACCCCAACATTCTAGTAAATTTAATATAAATAGATACTACACAAATATCTAAAAGAACAATATTTGTTTTAGTTGATTGCGAGTAAGCATATGAGCAATATAAGAAAAATTCCCATCAAGAATCGATTTTATATTGCTCTTGCTTTTTTTACTGTCTTTTTTTACTTACTTAGTTCGTTAGTTGCAGCTGTTGATTTGCAGTCCAGAAGCATAATGCTTGGAAGCAGTTTTGTGTCTGATGTGACAACACATGATTTTAAATTTACAACTATATCTACCGCTAACGTTGGATCTATACAGTTTCAGTATTGTTCAAATAGTCCTATTTTTGTTGACCCTTGTACAGTAGTAACAGGACTGGACGTCTCTGGAGCTACAATAAATTCGCAGACTGGTATAAGCGGGTTTAGTGTCAGCGGGTCGTCTTCACCGAGTAATTTAATAATTACAAGAACTCCTTCCCCGGAGACTCCAGCGGCAGTAAATATTGACCTTAATAATGTAGTTAATCCATCTACTCCTAATGAGGTTGATTATGTTAGGATATCTGTTTTTACAGGTTCAAACGCTACTGGATCTGTTGTTGATAGTGGATCTGTAGTATTTGTTGTAGAAAATAGATATGACGTAGAGGCCTACGTACCGCCTTATTTAACTTTTTGTGTAGGTGTAAATGTTGCCTTGGATTGTTCCAGTACAACTGGTTTTTTATCAACTTTTGGTGAGCTGTCGAGTAGTGAAACAAGATATGCTACATCACAGTTTTCGGTGTCAACAAACGACAATGATGGCTACAATACCTACCTAAATGGACAAACAATGACATCTGGGAACAATGTTATATCTGAAATGGTAGTTAAAGCTGCCAGCCAAGCGTCTACATCACAGTTTGGAATCAATTTGAGATCAAACACTACTCCTTTTGTCGGCGCCGATTTGCAAAAAGGCCCAGTAGCAAATGGATTTGTTGACCCGGATTATAACACGCCAAATATGTATAAATTTAACAATGGTGATCGACTAGCTGGTTCATTAAAACCTTCTGGTTTTGACTTGTACACTGTTAGTTATATTGTCAATGTTCCAGTCGGACAACAACCTGGAAATTATGCTACAACCTTAATTTATACATCTATTGCAACTTTTTAATGCTTTTTTGTATTTCAGTAATTAGTATTTCGTATAGTTGCATTTTGCAGCCTCGTAGTTTAAGATTATTATAAGTATAAGGAGTAAGATAAAAAATGAAGTTTTTTAAGAAGTCATTAGTATTTGTAGCTGTGTTTATAATTATGGGAGGGACCTTTGTTAATTTAAGTAGCAACAGTTACGCTCAAGACGCTGCGGGCAGTGGATTAAGGGTGTCGCCGACGCGTGCAGAATTAACAATTGACCCAGGTAAAAGTAAAGAAATAGTTCAAACTGTTAAAAATGTAACTTCAAACCCGGTCTTAGTAACCCCAACTTTAAATGATTTTGAGTCAAATGGTGTTACTGGGGACCCCGTACTAGTAAGTGACCCCCAAACAATCAGTGCTCACAGTCTCAGAAATTTTTTGAGTTTGGTCGATAACGTTCGACTTGAACCGGATGAGGAAAAGGATATTAGAATTGTTGTATCAGTACCTGAAAATGCTAGTCCCGGAGCATATTATGGAAGTATATTATATAAAGCAGCCCCGATTGGTTCAGCTGAGTCTGGACAAGTTTCATTGATCGCAAGCGTCGGATCACTGGTATTAGTAGAGGTACCAGGAGACCTAGTAGAACAGATAAATATACTGGACGTTTCCGCCTATCTTGATGATAAAGCTGGTTCTGTATTTACAAAAAAACCTACTGATATAGGAGTAAACATAGAAAACTTAGGTAATGGTTTTTCAAAACCAATCGGAAGCATAATTGTAAAAGATTGGCGAGGGAATAATATCTTTAACTATGAATTAAACGATGTAACTTCACTAAGGACTATACTGCCAAAGACAACTAGGCTATTTAAAAACGAACTTAACAACATAGAAGTCAAAACTGTTAATGGAAAACAAGTAGTGGAAAAACACACGCCAATTAAATGGCCTGGACGTTATTCGATTACAGCAAATATATCTTATGGTTCCTCTGGACAGACATATTCTAAAATCGTTAACTTTTGGTACATTCCGCTTTGGCTCATACTAGGATTGTTAGCTTTGATACTATTGCTAATCGGCTCAACCTTTTATCTATGGAGAAAATACGTTACTAAGTCTACACGAAGACGTCGTCGCTAGAAAAGACATTTCGGGCAGTATCTTCCAATCTACTCTGGTGAACTAAGCATAATAATATAAAACGGTTGTGGTTTGTGGTTTTATAGACTATAATTATAGTTGTAATTTATAACTAATAAAAAGCTTAAAAAGATGAAAAAATATATACCACAGACGTGGCAGGACACAAAACGTCTTTTATTTGTCGTTTTGCTCAGTCTTGCAGTATTCTTTCTCGTTTTGGGGGCAAACCCAGCGAGTGCCCAATCAGACCCAGTTCAGTCTGGGTCTGTCGGTTTAACGGGTACAATTAGTGCGCCACCACCAACCTCAGGAGCTACTATTACAGTACCTACAAATGGCCAAACATTCACAGATGTACCTATACCGGTGCGTGGATTATGCCCAGATGGACTATTAGTTAAAATTTTCAAGAACAATGTCTTTGCGGGGTCTGTACAGTGTACTGGTGGAACGTTTGAGATCAATATTGATCTATTCATTGGTACAAATGAACTTGTTGCTAGAGTTTATGATGATTTAGATCAGCCAGGGCCTGATTCACCGACAGTTAAGGCTGAGTTTGCTGATACAAGTCAGGGTGCAGGATCTAGAGTCAGTGTTACTAGCAATTTTGCTAAACGTGGTGCGGATCCAGGATCAACTTTAACGTGGCCGATAATTATTAGCGGAGGAACTGGCCCTTATGCTATAAGTGTTGATTGGGGTGATAGTACTTCTCCTGATTTGTTGAGCAAACCGTTTCCGGGTAACTTGGATGTCTCTCATATCTATAATGCGGCTGGTGTATATAACATAATCGTCAAAGTAAGTGATAACAGTGGTGCGGCTGCTTTTTTGCAGATTGTAGGAATTGCGAATGGGCCTTTGTCACAAGTTGATGCTAATGGAGCACCCTTAGCTGGAAGTGGAGATAATTCAAGCGGTGGTGCGGTCTTTATCGCCTCAGGTGGCGGTAGAACGACAATTGTATGGTGGCCTGCGACAGTTCTATTCCCGTTTGTTGTGTCTACTTTTTGGCTTGGTAAGCGGTATATGTTGAGGGTTATGAAGAAG
>CAZKAL010000009.1:0-21104 GCA_964550995.1 uncultured Candidatus Saccharibacteria bacterium
ACACAGGCAGCCCTAGACGACATTGAAAATATTATCGATGAGGTTGACGCAATTATGGTAGCGCGAGGGGATTTGGCGGTTGAGGTTTCGCCCGAAGTTGTGCCAGTTGAACAGCGCCGAATTATTGGCTTATGCCTTGCAAAGTCTAAGCCCGTGATTGTTGCTACGCAAATGTTACTAAGCATGACTGAATCTAGCGAGCCAACACGCGCAGAAGTATCAGACGTGGCAACGGCCGTCGTTGTGGGGGCAGACTGCTTGATGCTTAGCGAGGAAACAGCAGTTGGTAAATACCCAACTAGGGCAGTGAAAATTATGAAAAAAGTTATAAAGTACACTGAGCAACATTCGTTAGTTCAGCCACTGTTTAAATTACCTAATGCAACGCTAGACTCAAGCAAACAAGCAGCTATATGCCAAGCCGTCGTTAGTTTAGCGGCTCAAGTCAAGGCGACAGCTATAGTTGCTGGTACAAAATCTGGTGCAACTGCGATACAACTAGCCTCAAAACGTCCAGATGATCCGCTAATAGCAGTGACTAGTGTTCCTCGCGTTGCAAACCAACTGGCGATTGTATATGGAGTAAAAAGCTTTGTTAGGCCAGACGGTATGCACGCTACCAGTAAGATTGCTGATTGGCTGGGTAAAAAAGGCGTGCTAAAAAAAGGCGACGTAATAGTAACGGCATACGGTCGACATCCAGGAGTTGTTGGTACTACCGACTCTATAAAAGTTCGTGTATTCTAACGATTCACACCAATATCTCTGCCACCCAGCGTAGCAGACTGCACTGCATATTGGTGTGAACCGTTAGAAGCGTAGCCCGATGATAAATAATTGTTGAATCTGTAGAGTAAAAACTGTAAACTACTCTTATAGAAAAGGTGGAATCTCTAGAGTGTTTTCTAAACAAACAATAAATGACTATGACATAGAGGGACGGACAGTTTTACTGCGCGCTGATTATAATGTCCCTTTGGATAGTAATGGTTCTGTAGCTAGTAATTATAGAATTACAGAGAGCTTGCCGACGATTAAAGCTTTGAAAGACAAAGGGTGCAAGATAGTTATTTGCTCACATCTTGGTCGTCCTAAAGGAAAAGTTGATGCTCATTTTTCCCTAAAACCAGTTGCCAAAGAGCTAAGCTCGCTATTAAAACAAAATATTACTTTTGTTAATGATTGTATTGGCGAGAATGTCATAAAAGCTACAAGCGACATGAAGCCAGGCGAAATTGTATTGCTCGAAAACCTGCGGTTTCATCCTGAAGAAAAAGAAAACGATAAGAAGTTCGCAAAAGAAATAATTGCATCTACTGGCGCCGAAATATTGGTCCAAGATGCCTTTGGGGCATCACATAGAGCCCATGCCTCAACCGATGCTGTCGCACGCCTAATTCCAGCTGTAGCGGGGCTACTATTAGAAAAGGAAGTAACTACAATAAACCGCGTAATGCAAAATCCTGAAAGGCCATTAATGGCAGTCGTGGGTGGCGCGAAAATTGCCGATAAAATCGATATAATTGATAAGTTTATGGAGACGGCTGATGTTGTAGTAATCGGTGGTGCTATGGCAAATACTTTTCTAAAAGCTCAAGGCGTAGAAGTCGGTGAGAGTTTAGTTGACGACGATGAACTAGATACTGCCCGCAATGTAATGGATAAGGTCCGAAAAATAGCTCAAGAAAGGTCGTTTATATTCTATCTTCCTCAAGACGGAGTTGTTACCTCAAAAATCGAAAGTCAAACTTCAACCAGAATAGTTGACTGGGATGCACAAGTTATCGCAGATATTGAAGCATACCCAAAACAGCCCAAGCCTAGCGCATCTAAAGTGCAAAAACACGAAAAAATAGTGGATATTGGGCCATTTTCTGGAGCATTTATTGCCGGTGTAACACAACTTACACAGACTGTTGTATGGAACGGAACTATGGGGGTAACCGAAACGCCTGCGATACATGACGACATAGGTCCATTTGCCCACGGCACAGAACTGGTGATAGACGCCTTAATCGGTAAGTATGGCAATAAACCTTTTAGTTTAATCGGCGGAGGAGATACAGCGGCATATATTGAATCTCAATCTATGCATGACATGTTTAACCACGTATCTACTGGCGGTGGAGCAAGTTTGGATCTAATGTCGGGCCGTGAGTTACCGGCTGTAACTGTACTATTGGATAAAAAAGGGTAGACTATAAGCATATGCGTAATAATAAAATCCAAAATCTATGCAAATTCATTTTGTCAGAGATTTTGTCAGCGATGGGGTTGGATAGCCAGAGAAAAATTACACAATATTTTTCCCTGAGGCTAAGGAGGGGAAACCCTGGACTTTTGTATTTTGGTTTCCCCACCTTAAACGGAGTGATTTATGCGTAATAACAGAAAAATAATGATTGCCGGAAACTGGAAAGAGCACTTTACTGTTGGTCAGGCTAGTTTATTTATGCATCGACTGGAAGAAAATGTAAAAAATAGGCAGAGCGTAGAAGTGGTTTTAATCCCGAACGTATTAACATTGCAACCACTCAGTGTTCAGTTGGATCGTCGCAAATTTAGGCTTGGCGCACAAGACGGGTACTATGAAGATGTTGGCGCATATACTGGCGAAGTATCCATGGCAATGTTAAGTGATCTGGTACATTACGTACTTGTAGGTCACTCGGAAAGACGGCATGTATTTAACGAAGATGACAATATTATTGCCAAAAAGATGCAAGCAGCGGTTCGCAACGGCATCATGCCAATATTGTGTATCGGAGAAACTCTGCAAGAACGTTTAGCAGGCGAGACTAACCAAGTTTTACATAATCAATTGACTGCAGGATTGATGAACTTAACTTCTAGGGAAATTTCTGCGACTGTTATTGCTTATGAACCTGTTTGGGCGATTGGAACTGGTGAGTTTGCAAAGCCAGATCAGGTTGCTCGAGCTCTAGACTATATTCGAAAGCAAGTAGAGCATCTACACGGAGTGAAAGCATCAAAAAATGTGCGAGTTTTATATGGTGGAAGCGTAACTGATCAAAATGCGCACTCATTCTTGTCGCTAGAAAGTTGCGACGGGGCATTGATAGGGGGAGCAAGTCTAAATTATCACAAGTTTGCAGAGATAGTTGAACAGGCTTATAGAGTAAACCAAGAAAGGCTAGGTTTCTGAGCGTATGGCAAAAAAAGAGGACAAAGTATTTGATGTAGCTAAACCAGGAAGTTCTAAGCCAGAAATAGGTTCAAAACCGATGATAGTTGGGCACAAGTCTTTAGCTAACGACCCAATGGTTAAAGAAGAAGATACAGAAAAACCAGCAGGAGAGGCAAAAACTGTATCTAAAAACGACGAACAATTAACACAAAAAAATACTTCAGAGAAGAGAATTGAACCAATATCTGGTGACATGAAGGCTAAAGATGGCTCTACCTCAGAACCCGAAGTGAAAGATGCTGAACCTGCAACTGAGTCAAAAGAGGATTCAGTAAAGCAAGATGATAAAGATTCTGATGCAAAAGAAGACTCTGTAAGTGCAAAATTGAAAAGTACAGAGGAATCAGATACGGCTACTTCTGATAAAAAAGAAGAAAAGAAAGACGAAAAAGCAGGCGGTAAAAAAGAAGAAAAGGTAGATCCTGCTGTAGAGGCAATGGAGAAAGAGGAAGAGCTTAATAAGCTTATCGCTAGCAAGAAGTATAACGTGGATATTAAAGAAAAAAAGCCTGGATCAATGAAAACTTTTATCTATGTATTTTTCGGTACTACTATAGTTGGGCTAGTTGCACTTTTTGTTCTGATAGATACAGGTACAATTAACTCAAATATCGATTTACCATTTAGTATTTTTGGCAACAATGATTCATCAAAGGCTATGCCCGTAAACGAACCACAATTAGACACTAAAAAAGACGCTACAATCGGCGAAAAGGCAACGAACGAGCCAGTTACAAAAAGTATTTCAGACACCTGGTTTGTGTTTGATAATCCTGGTTACACCATGAGCATACCTGACGGCTATGTTCTTAGTAAAAAAGAATCATCAGAATCCAGCTTATACGCTACAACAATTAAGTATCAGGAAGGCGTACTAGCAACCGTTAAGGACTATGTAGCAAGTGGTGGCCCTCAGGAATTTTCTGGAGGAATATATGTAGACTTTACGGACGTAGGGGCAATAGAATGTAAGGACTATTACACTAAAGGAACCATTAGTACTTTTAAGACTGACAGTGGTGTAACTGTCTACAGCTCAGTGGAAGTGGGAAATATACCAAAATCTGAAAAAACCTACGTTAATCTTGTAGTTGGTGAGACGGGCTATAATTACTGTGTCCAGGACAAAGGAAAAATTATGTCCGTTGGATATACAAGTAATAGTTCAGATAGTGATGAAAGTCAAAACTTAATCGAAGCCTTGAAAACGGTAGTTATCAAATAATAACTCCTTTGATTTGTTACAATATAGCTAGTGCAAGAATTACTTACAGGGTTAAATGACGAACAAAAAAAGGCGGTTCTTCAAACAGAAGGACCGCTTCTTATTCAGGCCGGTGCTGGTTCTGGAAAGACTAAAACGCTAACTCACCGTGTGGCAAACATTCTTCGTGAGGGCTTAGCTTACCCACAAGAAATATTGGCAGTTACTTTTACCAACAAAGCTGCCAAAGAAATGCGCACCCGTGTTGCAGAATTGTTAGGTGAGAGAGCCGACAACAGGTCATTTTTGCCATTCATGGGCACATTTCATGGGATATGCGTGCGCCTACTACGCCAAGATGGTGAGCATATCGGCATCCCTCGTAGTTTTGTTATTTATGATGAGTCAGACCGCTTGGCCGCCGTAAAACAAGTAAGCAAACAACAAAGCATTGATGAAAAAGCCTTTCCGCCACGCACCATAGCAAATTATATTAGTAGCGCAAAAAACGAAGCTATCGGGCCGACAGAATATCAGGGCACAGCAATAAGCCCTGCCCAAAAAGCTGCAGCTAAAGTATATCCCGGATATCAAAAAGCGCTAAAAGATGCAGGCGCACTAGATTTTGATGATTTGATACTTAAGACACTTAGATTACTAACAGATGTTGAGAATGTGCGTAGTAAATGGCGAGACCAATTCAAATACGTGATGATCGATGAATATCAAGATACTAATAAAGCTCAGTATAAGTTACTTAAATTACTGATTAACGACAAGAAAAACATCATGGCTATTGGTGATGACTGGCAATCGATTTATTCTTGGAGAGGTGCTGATTTTCGTAATATTTTGAATTTCGAGCGTGACTATCCTAAAGTCACAGTCATAAAACTAGAGCAAAATTACCGTAGCACAAAACCAATACTAGACGGTGCGCATACTGTTATTACAAAAAACAAGCAACGAAGTGACAAGAAGTTATGGACAGCAAAGACTGTCGGTAAACCAATTCAGATCGTCAGTGTTAGTACCGAGCGGGCTGAAGCAGAAACAATTGTTAGACGAATAAAAAATGCTGTTGATGGTGGGCAAAGGAAACTTAGAGACCACGCTGTTTTGTACCGCACAAATGCTCAGAGTAGAAGTATTGAAGAAGCATTTCTACACTATGGAGTCCCGTATAAAATTGTTGGTGGACAAAGGTTTTACGACCGCAAAGAAGTGAAAGATATCCTGGCGTATTTACGTTTTATCTTTCAGCCGGCAGACAGAGTTAGCTTCCAGCGTATTGTAAACGTGCCAACTCGTGGCATAGGCGGAGTCAGCTTGAATAGATTTTTTGCTTGGCAGGCAGAAAATGACTTAAGTTTGATTGATGCTTTAGGAAGATCATTAGAAGTGCCAAAACTTCCACCAAAAGCTGTAAAAGGGTTGTTAGAGTTGCATGACATTGTACTCTCAGCGCAATCAGTTATGGAAGACACGTCGGTTGCAGGCACTATTGACTCACTACTGAGACGCATTAGTTACATGGATTATCTTCAGGATGGGACACCAGCTGGTGATGCTCGAAAAGAAAACGTCCAGGAATTAATGAGTGTTGCAAAGGAGTATCACGAGATGGGTTTAAGTGGTTTTCTTGAAGAAGTGGCACTTATAAGTGATCTTGATACTACGGATTTAAACTCTGACTCAGTCACACTTATGACATTGCATGCAGCTAAAGGATTAGAATTTCCAATAGTCTTTATGGCAGGCATGGAAGAAACCATATTTCCGCATAGCCGTTCACTTTATGATCAAAGTGAGATGGAAGAAGAACGTCGGCTTTGTTATGTTGGTATGACCCGCGCCAAAGAAGAACTGTATATGCTTCACGCTAATAGCCGTATGCTATATGGCGGCTCACAGCATAATGTACCGTCTAGATTCTTATCAGAAATTGGCGGAGAATCAGTTAACGAAACATCAACAATGTCATTAGGATTTGGGTCAACATCAACTCACAAAAGCCCTGGCTTTGGAACTGCTAACAACAAACCAGATATGGTCGGCTGGGCAAGTGCATCACTAAAATCTAAATCTGGTGATGAGCCACGATATGTAGCCGACTATAATGAAGGAGATGTTGTTGAGCATCAGTTATTTGGTGTGGGTGAAATTGTTGAGGTTGAAAGCGATAATATCGCAATATTTTTCAAAAAGGTAGGGGTTAAAAAGCTAAATAGCTCTATAGCTCCATTGAAAAAACTATAGTCATGTTAGGGCAATTTTTATTTTACATTCTGTGGCCACTTGTATGGCTGTATGCTCCTTTGACCAGAAGAGTACGTGTAGTAATTATTCGTGGTGACAAGATTTTGCTTGTAAAAAATTGGTTCGGGCCAGGTAAATGGCAGTTACCTGGTGGTGGTGTTAAGTTCGGCGAATCAGTTTATGACGCCAGCATACGTGAGTTGCAGGAAGAATTAGGTGTTACGGTTAGTTCCGTAAAAGAACTCCACGAGGGCTTTATCCTTCATAGACAATTTGGTCTATTAATGCGATACCATTTTGTTACCGCAAAAATTAATGAACCAAAGAAAAAGTTTGAAGTTAGTAAAGAATTACGGACTGCAAAATGGGTACCAGTTAATGATATACGCGGAGCATCTCCTGAGGTAGCTCGTGGCTTGAGACTCAATTCTGAGGTATAATAGAGCTTACGCCTGTAATTAGGTGTATTTTTGTATGAGAAAAAAAGCAATTCGACGTTTAAAGAAAACCCAAAGACTAGCTGTCAAAAGAAGCAAATTTTTGTTACGACATCCGCTTTTAGTACCGGTCGTCACTTTTGTTGTATTGTTTTTCTTTGGCTTGGCAGCATTCGTTGCGCTCGGTTCATCTACACAAGGTGCTGCTGACTCTCGCATTGTCAGTATTTTTGTTGATGGTGAGCAAAGAACAGTCACAACACGTGCGGATACAGTAGGCGAGCTTCTTGGTAGGATAGACGATATTCACTTGGTTGATGAGGATATTGTAGAACCAGCAAGAAATGCTTTAATTCTTGAAGATGATACTCATATTAATATATATCGTGCTCGAACTGTTGAGCTTGTAGACGGGGATAGGACTTTAACAATATTTACAGCACAACGCGCACCAAGACTAGTAGCAGCAGATGCTGAGATTAAATTATTACCAGAAGATAAAGCATCCTTTGAAATTTCCGATAGTAATGTTTTAGAGTCATCTGCAACAGAAAAATTAATTATCAAACGGTCTGTAGAAATAAAGCTAAATATTTACGGAGTAGTGAAATCACTCAGAACCACTGCGTCTACCATTAACGAGCTTCTAGAGGAAGAACATATTGCACCGGCCGATAATGAGACCGTACAACCAGCGGTTGAAAGTAAGATAAAATCAAATATGCTCGTTTCCGTAAACAGATCTGGCGTTAAGACTGTTGTCGAGTCGGAAGATATTCCATTCGATGTTCTCACTCGTGATGATAATAGCTTAAAGGCTGGTAAAACCAGCGTGAAAACTGAGGGTGTTTTAGGGGAAAAAGTAACAATTTATGCGATAGATGAAGATGAAAAAGGTGTCGAAACTGCCAGGAAAGCCATACAAACTGTAGTGATAAAAAATCCAGTAAATAAGATAGTTTTGCACGGCACAAAAATAATTGCTCCAAGTTATAATCCATCAACTACAGTTTCAGGTGACAAAACTGCCCTGATGAGTGCGGCGGGAATAGCATCAAGTGATTATGCTTATGTGGATTACATAGTTACAAAAGAATCGCGGTGGAGGCCCGGCGCTGTGAATAGCTACTCTGGCGCTTATGGTTTATGCCAATCCTTGCCAGCTAGTAAGATGTCCAGTGCTGGAGCAGATTATCTAACCAATCCGGTAACTCAATTACGCTGGTGCACAGGGTACGCAACTGGACGGTATGGGTCATGGGGTGGGGCGTATAACGCTTGGGTTGCTCAAGGCTGGTGGTAAAACCCTCTGACCAAAACTAGCCTGCAATCTAGCAGAGCCAGACTCTCTGCTAGTTTTTCTTTGGCCAGCTTGGATATTTTGTCTTACGGTTCTTGATTGGGCAGTATTATTAATACAGCCACAATCAAGCTTCCGCGCCAAAATTCCAATCTGACCTAAAGTCAGCGGGTTTTACTGTGCCACTTTGGCGGTTAGTTGGCCAACTGTTAGAATGGGACTATGACAAAATTTACGCAGAAGTGGGCGGTAGCTAGTTTTATTGAAGATTTGCCTATTGGCTTTGAGTTTGAAGCATCTAATAATCCATTACATACGACAATTGCTGGAGTGCTTGCCATAGATTTATCAAGTTCAAAAATAATTAAACTACTGGAAAGCGTTATAAAAAATCATAAAGCCTTCTATTTGACTGGAAAAAGTAAAGTAAACTGGGGTGAAGGGCTGAATGTTACGTTGCTTAAAGCGTCTATCAATCTAGATAGACTAATAATTGCTGTCCAGCGAACTCTACTTGATAACGGTGCAGTTTTTAATGAACCAAAGTATTTACTGGATGGTTTTACGCCTCACGTGACAGTTCAAAAGCACGATCAATTAGATCGTGGGCAAAGGGTTAAAATTAAAAGTGTGAGTCTTGTTGATATGTTCCCGAATAATGACTATAAAAAAAGGAAGATACTGAGCCGTACTCTTTTATCGTAATTAGAGAGTTTAGAGTATGCTAAAAGGCTAAAAGTTCAGGGTTTTTGGTATAATTATTTAAAAGAAGATAAATTAAGAAGAGGACAAGATAAGTGGCAGATGCGATTAAGGTTAAATCCGTTAAAAAATACTACGGCAAGGTAAAAGCGCTTGATGGTGTTAGTTTAAGAGTCAAGAAAGGCTCAATTTATGCTCTACTAGGGCCTAACGGTGCTGGTAAAACAACACTTATTAAAGCTATGACAACTTTAATAAAAGCTGATTCTGGCGATGTGATTGTCGGAGGCATCGATGCTTCTAAAAGTCCCAAAAATATTCGACCTTTAATAGGTTTAGCGGGACAGTTCGCGTCGGTAGATGGTTTTCTAACAGGTAGAGAAAATATAGAAATGGTTGGTAGACTGTACCATCTAGACAGAAAAACTACAAAACAACGAGCCGATGATTTGCTGAAAGAATTTAGACTAACTGAGGCTGCTAATGCACAGGTTAAGACTTATTCTGGAGGCATGAAGCGTAGACTCGACCTTGGCGCAAGTTTAGTCGGCAGACCATCAATTTTATTTTTAGACGAACCAACAACAGGCTTAGATCCTAGAACAAGGCTGGAATTATGGGAGGTTATACGAGAGTTGTCAGACAGTGGAACTACAATACTATTAACAACCCAATATCTAGAAGAAGCTGATGAACTTGCAGATTATATAGGGGTTATTGATCACGGAAAATTAATAGCTGAAGGTACATCGGACGAGCTGAAGAACAAACTTGGTGGTGACGTAGTGGAATTTAGCTTAGATACGGACAAGCAATGTGAAAAAGCTCTAAAAGCGGTAAGTAAAGTTGCTAAAAAAGAACCGACTTGTAATAAACAGGATAAATTAATAACAGTACCAGTTGTTGATGGTGCTAAAAGTTTGTTAAGAATAGCCAAAGCGTTGGACGAGGCAAAGCTTGAGCCAAATGAAATATCACTACACAGGCCATCACTGGATGATGTGTTCTTAACGCTAACAGGAGAAAAAACTACTTCAGAAGAAGCATCCGCTAATAAAAAAGGTAAGGGGGTTGCAAAATGACCGCTAAAAATAATATGTTAACAAGCACAAAATATGTCATCTCCGATAGTTGGCAAATAACAAAACGCAACATATTCAGAAATTTCAGACTTCCACAATTGATTTTCTTCTCCTCTGTGCAACCCATAATGTTCCTTTTACTATTTAATTATGTATTCGGCGGGGCAGTTTCTAATGGTTCTAGTTATATAAATTTCCTATTGCCGGGTATCTTAATACAGACTGCTTTATTTGGAGCAATACAGACTGGAGTCGGGCTTGCTGAGGACGTCCAGAGAGGCGTAACTGACAGATTTCGGTCACTTCCAATGAGTAGGATCGCTCATATGGCAGGTAGGATTTTTGCAGATGCTATGAGAAATGTATTTGTTTTGATGTTGATGTTTGGGGTAGGTATGATTTTAGGTTTCAGGATAGATAACGGTATACCGCTACTTATTTTTGGCTTTCTCTTGGCGGTGCTTTTTGGTATTGCTTTTTCATGGGTTGCCTCTTTGTTTGGCTTAATTACAAAAGATTCAGAAACAGCTCAGGTGTTTGGATTTCTATGGACATTCCCATTAGTATTTGCCAGTTCCGTATTTGTGCCCGTTGAGACTATGCCCAATTGGCTTCAGGTCTTTGCGCACAATCAGCCAGTTACTCATGCAGTAAATTCTTTGAGATATCTAACACTGGGAATTGGTGATACATCAGCTATCTGGAAAACAATGCTATGGATATTAGGCATAATAGCTGTAGTAGCACCAATAGCAGTAAGTAAATATCGTAGAATTACATAAGTTTGCTGTGAGCGTATTGTGAATGAACCCAAAAAGAGTTTAGGTCAACATTGGCTATATGACTCAAGTGTCCTGAAAGCTATCGCTGATGCGGCTGGAGTTGTGGAAGGGGATGAGGTTCTAGAGATTGGCCCAGGCAAGGGTACTTTAACTGATGTTTTGGTTAAGATGGGGGCTAATATTATGGCGCTTGAATTTGATCAAGACTTGATTAGTCAACTGGAGTCAAGATTTTCAAATTGCGACAAAGTTGCAATTTCACATGGTGATATCAGGACTTTTGATTATGAAAGTATGCCAAAACCGCCAAAAAAGTACAAAATTGTTGCCAATATTCCCTATTACTTAACAAGTCATCTAATACGCTCAATCAGTGAAACACCTAACCCACCAGAAGTGGCAGTTTTGTTAATTCAAAAAGAAGTCGCTCGTCGATTGTGTGCTGAACCTGGGCAAATGGGGGTCCTAAGTGTCACAGCCCAGTATTACTATGAATGTAAACTGGATATTGAGGTACCTGCGAAATTATTTACGCCACCACCTAAAGTTGACTCGCAGGTTGTCGTTTTAAAACATAGGGTTAAGCCATTATTCGATGTTGATACAAAAAAATTCTTCACACTGGTTAAAGCTGGCTTTTCTAATAAACGGAAGACTTTAAGGAATTCCTTGAGTGGTGGCTTGGCTATCGAAAAAAATGAGGTTGAATTACTCTTAGATAAGTCTGGCATAGACCCGGGTGCAAGAGCACAACAACTGTCTCTTGATGATTGGTATAAATTATACGCAGCAATGTGAATGTTCTTAGAGATAATACTGACAGCTTACATTATGCTTATGCAACGTCATAAAAGTGCTATAATACTTAGCAGGTAAACTTACTATGAGCCCTAGACTATATTGGCAAATCCACAAATTAGCTTTCTTATTAGAAAAACGTTCAGACGAAAGTCTAAAATCACAGGTAGGGATAGGTTTTGCTCAGTATAAAGTCCTAGAAGCTATCGGTCGTAATATATTGGCAAAGCAAAATACCGTGGCTATACTACTTGACCAAACAGAAGCAAGCATTAGTAGACAAATAAAAATACTTCAGAAGAAAAAATTGATTAACGTCGCTTCCGTAATGGGTAATAAACGTGCTCGTGAATTATCTTTAACAGAAAATGGCGAGGACTTACTGCGCCAATGTGAAGAAATTTTGGATCTTGCACAGGCTCAAGTTATCGGCGGGTTAAGCTACCAGGAACAGCAACACTTACAACAGTTACTTGAGCGGATGGTTGCCAAGGCTCGCCAGAATTAGCTTGCTGTGCTACCCCAGCCTCTTTGTTAGGACCATTCCAATTTCCAGGATTTAAAATTGAAACTGAAGGATTTACTAAGTCAATAAGGCCAGCCCCTATTTGTCTAACCAATAGACTTTGTCGTCCTTCAAGTGCATGACCAATGCCTTCTACAGCTAGCCTTCCGCTATGCAACGGATGTTTAGCACGCTCGATACTATTAACCAGTTTTTCTATGCCCATATTTGTTCCTTTATGTGTTTATGCTATAAGTTTAAAATACGCCGATAAACATAAGAATAATGTGAAATGCATCACATAGTAAACTATAATAAGCTTTGTATGACACTAATTGATGTTAGAACAAAAGAAGAATTCGATATGCAACACGCGGACGGGGCAGATAATTTCCCTTTGCAGGATATGATGGCTGGTAAAATGCCAAACTATTCCTATGATGCTGAGATTCAAGTGTATTGCCGTAGTGGTAATAGGTCAGAAATTGCAAAAAATCTGATGATACAAAACGGGTTTACAAATGTTACGAATGCTGGAGGGATAAATAAAGTTCTCTAAGCTTTCGCTAGATACTTATCCGCTAGATAAACTATGCTTGCGTTAGTCCAGCCAAAACCATGTTGTGTTGGATATACGCCACTGGCAGGCTCAAGATTTGGATGCTCGACATTATATTTTTCTAAAATCTCGTTATGGTTTAAGTACCAATCATTGCAGGTCTTTATCCATCTGTTGGCAATTATCTTCGCCTTTTCGGTGTAGTCATATCTAGCTAATCCATCACACACAATTACGTGTAACGGGGCCCATCCGTTAGGGTATGCCCATTGTGTCTTCTGAGAACCGTAAAAACTTTGCGGAAACACCGACTTTGTTGTTGTAGTAAGTCCTCCGTCTACTTCAAAGTGTTTTAAATTATTGACTAATTGTTCGGTTTGTCTGTGGTCTGCAACTCCAGCCCAAAGCGCAAAATAGGCGGCAAGTGATCTTACAGAACTTTGTTTATCATTGAAAAAATCGTAATCAAAGTACAAACCTTTGTGTTCATTCCACATTAGCTTGTTAATATTTGCTTTACGATGACCTGCTTTATCTTGCCACTCTTTGGATTCCTTTTCTCTATTTAGTTCAACCAATGCTTCGGCTATGTCTGTTTCGTACTTATACAACAAGCAGTTTAAATCTACCGGTAGATAGTCCAGACAACGTCGGTTAAACCGCGTAGTCATATCCCAACCGCTTTCAGCTTCAGCTAGGTCATGCAGATTATTAACGTCATAATAACGACTTAGGCCTTTATATACATTCCTTGCATGGGGGTGATTATGAGACGTCCATACTGTTTCGTACTCATCCATAACAATTTGTATATGGTCTTTTAGCCATTCTTTTGATTTTCCGTATTTGCGGTAGATATGCATAACGAGGCTTGATAACATTGGGGGCTGTGAACGTCCCGTAAAGTAGTATCTGTTGGCATTTGGGATTAATTTAAACTCTCGGTAAAGTGATATTAAATTTTCCAGCATTCCGCTAACAAATTGTTTATCGTCAAGGCCTAGAGCAATAAAATAGCTATCCCAGTAATACTGTTCGTTAAACCTAAAATGTCCTTGATCAGTGCTTGGTTTAATGTATGGATTTGGAAGTTGAATTAGCGTGTCGGCTGTGCCGTCGCAGGTTGTCGTTAGAACACCCCACTGATTGTCTATGTAATCTAATAATTGAGCGATGTCGTTTTTTGTTAGTTTCAGTGTTTTGTCCATATCTACTAGTGTATCAAAAAGACCTTTCGTTATTGAACGAAAAGTCTCTTGTGGTGGAGCTGGCGAGGTTCTGCCCCTCGCGTCCATCGGTTTATTTTCTAGATGACTACAAGCTTATTTCGTTTAGATGTCTTAGGCTTGATGACTATAAACGAACAAAATATTATCAAACAGCAACTTTAAAATCTTAGATATCACCTTAAAGTGGCGGGCGATATAGCGATCAGATACTATAAGACTCTGTTCCGCATCTGACGTCAGGAACAATGAGTCAGCAACTTAAATTAAGCTGCTAGTGCAAAAGCTGGTGCTGGAGATAGTTTTGCAACTAGGTCAGCGATCAAACTATTACGAGATGTATTTTCTGCATCTATTGGTTTGCCCTATGACGGTGAGCAACCGGCTTGCCATGCTAGATTGTAAAAGTCCAATGTCGAGCTTAAATTCAGCCCCGCATCGGCATGTTATAGTAATTTTGCCGAACTGCCGATGAAACAAGTTCCCTGGCACCTCAGGCAACATTACTAAGTTGCCTTCTTTCAAATTCAAAAATCTTCTCTTGAATTTGGGTAGCCATAGAGGCTACTAGAGATATTATGTCTCTATGGGCGCTATTATAGCACAAAGCGCAAGCTTTTTCAATTTCAATATGATAGAATATGTTCATGTATTCAAAGTGTAGTAAGAAAATGGGGTTTAATTCTCGAAAGGAGGCGCAGAACACCGCCGTTGTAGCCGAGCATCAACACGGAAGTAAGCTGAAAGTTTATAAATGTAATAAGTGTGAATTGTGGCACTTATCGACCAAGTACGACGAATAAACTGCTTGAAGTTTCAGTCATTTTTAAGTAAAATAACAGAGATATTTACGGCTCTGTAGCTCAGTTGGTAGAGCAGAGGCTTGAAGAGCCTTGTGTCCACAGTTCGAGTCTGTGCGGAGCCACCAAAACTAAACCCCGACATCTGTCGGGTTTTTGTTTTGATTGACTTTAGTCAATGACTCGAACTGTGAGCTTTTGCTAAAAGCAAAAGACAGTCGATTATAAGTCTGTTGCCCGAATAATATTCGGCGCACAGATTTATATCAAGCTTGCTTAGTCTGTGCGGAGCCACCAAAACTACTGTTGATGGATAAGGTTTTATTCTTTCCAGTCTTCTATTATTAATTTTTTGCCAGATTCACGAATTGTGAGTTTTTGACCTTGTCGCCATTTCAAATTTCGTACCATATTGATGGGTAGGGAAACCATGTATGTACCAGTACTGTTAGCTAGAAGCCGTCTATCGTGTTCCGATCCTATTCGTTTTGTACCCATTCTACACTCCTATTTCTGCCTTTATTTATCTACTTTTACTTCCTTAATAACTAACAGTATACTACGAAATCATATTTAAATCATATATAAATATGATTTAAATATGATTTTGCCCGTGCCCGTGAAGTTATCAATAATGTTCAATGATATTTTTGTATATAAATATGAAAGGTAGCTGATAAAACAAGCAATTATATCTGGTCTTGTTCTAAGCAGTAATTAGCTTTTCGTATCATGCGATTAACAAACCGTGTTATAATTCATATCAATTAAAAAGAGTAGGTAATATATATGGCTAAGAAGAAAAACATGCACGGTGCTTCACGTAAGCGTCTGAAAAAACTAAAGGCAAAGAAGAAAAAGTAACACCAATATTACAGGTTATTGATGAACTCGATAACTGTTTAGTTTGATAGAGGTTTTATCTAAATCTCCTACGCCCATGATTCTGCATCTTTAATTTTACTTATAATGTCGTAGTTATAATCACTGAGCTACTCCGGTTATAATTCTGTGTTGGGGCTGATCGAATTGTCTACGAAAACTTCATATCCTAGCAAGTGCCAACGCAGTATTTCAAATCCTTTTCTTAGGCTATCAACGCTTAGATGATGACCGGGCAGGATGATTACATTACTATTAGCTCGATCTGCAAATTCGGCTACCCAAGAATCTGGGTTTGTAATACCGTCTCGATCCATAACGGCTACATCGACTACCACATCAGGGTCTAGCCTGTTTGCGATATTCTTTAGAGGAGCAGAAGATACATATAAGCCTGCCGTTTTTAACAGCATGGGTTTAGCTTGATTTGGAGGGAATGTATCAATTAAAGCATGCGTATATTGTTTCAAGGTTTCTGGATCCATTGTCGACGCCTTTCTCATCATGTGTAGAGGTTCGTCAATTAAGAATTGTTTTAGAGTAGACGGACCTATCCTTTTTAGTCCCGGTGGTGCTATAGCTGTAGCACCAACAACTTGAATGTGCTTCTTATCTCTTTCGTGTCTTTGATCTCTAATCTCAGTTGTGCCCATGTATAAACTGTTTGTACCACCTTGTGAGCCTCCAGTTACTTCAACTTGATCAATTGGCGTACCGGTAATTTCAGATAATCTGTCAAGTGAGTCAAAGGAGTTATGAGCCATAGTGTTAAATGAAAACTTACCAAGTTTAGATATAGTAGGTGCTTTTCCTTTAAATCCAGCACTACTTTGGACAATTAACGTTCTATCCTGTTCCGTTAGAAATTCCGCTAAACTTTGAATAAACGGCGCTTTTAAACCTCTATCATGAGGGACGGATAATTCCATAGTCATTATTACTGGAGGCAAGCCCGAATCTAGTGCTTCGGTGTTATAAACATCCAACTGATGTTGCGTTCCCGAATCAGCTGTTACCAATAAGGAATAGTCAGGATTAAGCTCAACATATCTATCAGGCTGGTAGTCTAAGCCAGTTGTGTATTCCATTCCTAAAGCGATTTTAGCAACATTTCTAGCTAGCTTAGCTGAACTTTTTATACTTGCATATATTGACTTATCTACAACCTTAAATCCAATTGGTACTCTTTCTCTTTCGATCGTAGAAATAGCCACTAAGCATGTCCCCTTTTCTAATTATCAGATTAACAGAATATGTTTTCATAATTGTGATAGATATCACACAATGCTCACGGGCTTGTAGGCTGGTAATCAAAAATGTATCTTTACAGGTTATGGTTTATCCAGAGCTATGGGTTAAAATTGATAAAGATGAGTATTAAAGGCACAAATGCGAAATATTGAACAAAAACCTGACGTTTTAGGTGAAATGCAAGCATCTATTGAAAGGACGGCTTTCCCTAATGCAGAATCACCCATAATCCCATTTGTAAGCAAACGCATTATGGACTATATGAATGAACACATCGGTGCGGAGCCTGGCAAACACCCAAGTCTGCTTGTAGTCGGGCCTGATGCGGTTATTGTGGACGATGGTCCAGTTACTCAGTTAAAGAACAGAAGTCAGGCGGAACTATTGGGATACTATGTTGCAACGAGATGCATGAAAATTTCAGGTGAGTATTACGGACTGGGGTTGTTTGATGATATTAGTAATACACAACCACACAGTAAAATATTTTGGGATGCATGGAAATTTTTAAACGAAAATCTTGTTGACCAAGACGGTTATCCGCTAGCGTTAAAGACGGGTAGTGGTAGAGGTACCAGAAGTGGAATACCAAATGTTATAGTCAGTGATATGCGCATCACTCCTGAGTATAGTAACGCCAGACAACAACTAGTTGAGGAACTAATGAAGAGTCATATACTTAAAGGTGGTACTATTCCTGACCATTCAGAACTTGGAGGATTACGTGGTGCAAAAAGAGCCTTGCAATATGTTAGTCAGAAAATGGGAAGAGATAAATTTACACTTGATGATGGGCAAAGAGGTAGGTTTGAAAATGTGGCGATGAGCATAGCTATGGCTTCAAGTGATACGGGCTCAGCTAGCGCACTAGTACATAAGCCTTCACGAGGCAGGCGTAGAAGAAGTTTAGGTAATGTTACAGGTGGGACTCCTACATGGTTCGCAAAGGGTAGCTGTGATAGTGCGACAAAGTGGTTTTTTAATTCACATGCGTACGAAACAGAGGTTGAACGGAGTGAACGTGTAGATAAGGCCAAACAAATATGTTCTGGTTGTGGGGTAAAAGCAGAATGTAGGGACTTCGCAATTTCAAACAAGGAATACCTAAAAGATAAGGGCAGGAATAGTTCAGTATGGGGTGGCATGACTACAGAAGAGTTAGCAGTTTATGCAAAGAGTAGTAAGTGAGGTTTGTGTAAGATGATATGGGTATTTGTTCAAGCGATTTTGTTTATTTTACTGATGTTTTTGCCTCTCGATGGACAGTTTGTGATGTCATCTTGGCTTAATAGTTTTGCACTTTTTGTATCTTTTAGTGGGCTATTAATATTGATGAAGGCAATTTATGACCTGAGAAGGTCTCTTTCAGTCGCGCCTGCGCCATCCAAAAATGGAAAACTTCAGACAAAAGGAATCTATAAATTAATAAGGCACCCAATGTACTTAGCAGTTTGGTTTATTTTTGGTGGTGGAGTTTTACGATCAGGAAGTTATGTAAAAGTTATATTGTTTTTAGCTTTAATAGTATTTTTCATTATAAAAACTAAACATGAAGAAAAACTATTGATAGAGAAGTATCCAGGATACGAAAAATATAAGAAACAAGTAGGGACATACTGCCCAAAAATAAGAACCCATTCCTGAGGGCCGTAAAGGTCACAAGTTACTAACTAAAGGTGCTTTCGATAGCACATTACTAAATATCTTCTGGAGGCATGAAAAATTTAACACCAGGATACAGATCACCTTTTAATATGTTAGGCCCTACTAGATAACTTTGACTTAGCCATTTTTTACCTTTCTCGGACATTCTAATACATGCCGAAACGCTTGTTCCTGCCATTGTTGTAATACCACCTATTGGTCTATAACCCTGCTCAATATACCTATTGTACCTTTGTCTTGCCTGGTAGGCAGAGGACATAAATGGAGGTAACGTATCAAAATTAACCATCATTTTGTGTGTTTCTATCGGGCTATAAAATTCATTTACATCAACAACTTTTCTAAGTACCCATCCATTTGCGTGAGACACCACATCCTGGTAATACTCTTGGTAATGCACCGGAACAGTGGGGTCACCTTCATAATTTCTTATAATTCTTCCAACTTCACTCATATCTTTCTCTTTCTCAAATAGTTAATACTCAAATAAAAATCTCCCTCGCTGTAGCTTGGGAGATTTAGTTATACAAATAAATAAGCTACAGCCGGGACTTGGATGTGCCTTTCTTTATTAAACTAGCTGTATTAGTACTAACCATCAAAATACTATACCACGAAAATTGCACAATAGCTAAATTTGTAGATGTTTTCTATCTATTTACCTGATGGAAAGGTTAATTCTGTTAGTTACTGGCTTGTATTGTTCCGCAGGCAAGTCTTGCACCACCGCTGTGGCCTGAACCGGAATCGCCAGGAGTGTAGGGGTCAACTTCTGCATGAACCATTAATGAAGTGCCTTCTTCTGGTTGCAAAATAGAAACTGGGCCATCAGACAGGGTTACTCTTGTAGTTATTGTTTCTAATACACCTTTGCCGTTTTCGTCTACTGAAATACTAGGCAAATCACCTGCATGGTATCCGTGGTTTGCATCTGGGTCTGTATTTCCAGATGGTCCTGGATCAAAATGTCCACCCGCACACTTAAATCCGTCGCATTCACAGTCGCCTTTTTCATGGATATGGACAGCGTGCTTGCCGGCATTTATCTTATCTTTATCACAAGATAGTTCTACTCTGATGTGGACATACTTCCAGCCATCTACGTCATATTCTGTGAATACAGCGGTGCCGTTGGTATCCGGTCCTTGAATTTCAGCTTTAGCATTATTTGTTATTTTTGCGTTGTCCGCAACTAGTTCTACTTTCATAACCCCTCCAATATTATCTATCCTGTATTATAACAAAGCCTAAGTATGTTTAAGCATATTCATCAACTATGCTATCAATAATTTAATTCATATTTTCTTGCCAAAACCGTCACTATTCTATATAATTTATCCCTGTTAAGGTACAATCATAGCTCTTAGTTCGACGGCTGTTAGAGACAGCAAACAAATTTTGAACGAAAGGGCCCCGAAAATAATAAATTGTAGCCTTGTAGCTTTTCACTTTTGTGAGAGGATTCACAAAAGTATGAGGAGTTGGCTTGGTTGAATTGCCTACAGTGTCAGGAAATTTATTTTGCTGATAGTGTGGTAATACAACCATCACACATACGACGTGCGGGTGTAGCTCAGTTGTTTAGAGCGCATCCTTGCCAAGGATGAGGTCGAGAGTTAGAGTCTCTTCACCCGCACCAAGATAGACCTCTATGAACTGTCAGAATTTTTTCTGGCAGTTTTTGTTATAATACATCAATGAGTAAACGACTAAGATTGATAGCCATGTCTGGACCGCTATTTATGTTATTGGTTGCTGTGCTTTTCCTAGCGCGTGGATGGTTACGCGAGTCATTTATTCCCAATACAGTCGCAGGTCAAAAAGCTCACTTAACAGGTCTTACGAAAGTTCTTACGATTCGTCTAAAGAAGCTCTAAGCAATCTTGACCTTGAATTATCAGAAAAAGAAGTGGCGAGCTGTTCTTTACTTTCAGCAGAGAAATTAGCCACAACAATTCACTGTATTTCATCAAGTGGTGGAAAAATACAAAGAACTGACGAATATGTAAAGTTATTCAAGGAGCAGTCACTGGCGACAGAGAAATTGCTACAAGATAACGGTTGGTCTAAAATATGGAATCAATATCAGCCAATTAACGAAATGCTTGATAATTCAGAAAATGCTTACACAATTGGAGTCGACTATGAGAAAAGCTACCAAGACTCAAAATGTAAAATTTCAATTTTTTACAATGCATGGGAAAGCCCAAAGACTATGTATTACAATCTCTCTTGTAGTGAATATGTAGATTATTTTCTATTCCTTAAATCAAACTAGGTATTGCATATACTATTCAGCAAAATAGTTCCGACATCATTCAAAACGCTGCACCAAAACATGAACCCCAGTTTTTCTGGGGTTTTTGTTTTGATCTGGGATGAAAAGCCCCTAACTCTCGACCGCGACCCACAGAAACCCTAAGAAGTTAAAACACAAATTCGCT